>NZ_CAXAPN010000090.1:0-1101 GCF_963971015.1 Pseudomonas sp. RA_15y_Pfl2_54 | reverse complement strand
AAGCAGCATCTTAAGTAATGCGGCTCTGCGTTCAGGTGAATAGTACGGCACGACCAGTCTCTTTCCGCCCCCGATATGCTTTTTTTGGAAAAACCGGAGAGGCGACAACTATCCTGACACCGGGGGAAGGATCGGCTATCGCCAAAGCACTGGATTACAGCCTCAAACGCTGGATGGCTCTGGCTCGTTATGCCAATGATGGCGCCGTGCCGATAGACAACAACCAATGTGAAAACCAGATTCGGCCGTGGGCTCTTGGACGCTCGAACTGGTTGTTTGCGGGCTCGTTACGAAGCGGTAAACGCGCAGCGGCGATCATGAGTTTGATCCAGTCTGCGCGACTTAATGGGCATGATCCGTACGCATACCTGAAGGATGTGTTGTCGCGGCTTCCAACACAAAAATTGAGCAAGATTACAGAATTGCTACCACATAAATGGGTGCGATCCGACGATCTGTTGAGACCCCTAAATCTAAATTAAGAAAGCCCATAAACAAAGGAACGAGCATGACTACAAGTGAGATCACTAGAGTTCGCGGTGCTTATCAAGGTAGAAACCGATCTAGCGCATACAGAGATTTAGTCTGGACTGTGGCCACCGCCACGGACACCACGCAAAATATTGCTGACCAGACTCGTCAAGCGCTCGAAATCATCGAAGGTAATCTCAACGAGCTGGGGTCAGACAAGCAAAGCATTGTCAGTGCGCAGGTTTACATAGCAAGAATGGCGGATAAGCCTGTGATGGACGAAGTATGGTGTGATTGGTTCGGTGCTAACCCGCAAAGCTGGCCTCAGCGTGCTTGTTTGGGCGTAGCTTTGGAGGGGCGTGTTCTGATTGAGATCACATTAACTGCTATACGAAAGCAATGAGGCAGTTCTGCCCCTTGCCGCCGCGCACTAGATCATTATTACACCGTGCAAAGCCTTTGATTCACACCGCTGATCGTCCGACAAGGTGTAATGCCTGGACGCCCCCCGGTGTCAGGATAGTTGTCGCCTCTCCGGTTTTTCCAAAAAAAGCATATCGGGGGCGGAAAGAGACTGGTCGTGCCGTACTATTCACCTGAACGCAGAGCCGCATTACTTAAGATGCTGCT
>NZ_CAXAPN010000089.1:0-1116 GCF_963971015.1 Pseudomonas sp. RA_15y_Pfl2_54 | reverse complement strand
TTGGGTGCTCGGTCAGGGCCAGAAAATGGCCGCTGACCAGCAGCGGCTGATCGCTCTTGCCTTCAGCCAGTTGGAAGTCGCTGCGGTGGCGTTCGAGGGCGCGTTTGGCCAGGTGTTTGCCGCGCTCGCGATCAACGAAACGGCCCGGGTAATCGTAGTCTTCGAGGTCGGGCAGGGCATCGCCACGGTTTTCGCTTTCGAGGGTCAGGCGTGGTTTTTCGAAGTCGTAATCGCGGCGGGTGGTGCGGCTGGTGCGGGTTTCCAGGCGCAGGTCGAAGCGCTTGATCACCGGGTTGCTGGCGACCATGCCGGAGTCTTGCTGATAGGCCACAGGCGCAAGTTTCGGGAACACCGTTTGGTCATCGCCGAAAACAAGCTTGTGCGCCGTGGCGCTGTGCTGGAAGTGGTAGTGAATGCCTTCTTCTTCGCACAGGCGCTGGATGAAATGCAGGTCCGACTCGTCGTATTGCACGCAGTAGAGGCGCTCGGGGTAAATCGAGTGGGTCTGGAAATCGTAGGCGTTGCTCTGGATGCCGTGCTCTTCCAGCACTTGACCGATGATCTTCGGCACGCTGAGGTTCTGGAAGATGCGCTGGTTGACGCGGTGCGCCAGGTACGACAGTTGCGGGCGCAGGGTCACCGAATAACGGGTCAGGCGTTTGCCGGAATCACCCTGGGCGGCGCGGTAGATCTGGCCGTGTATGCCGCTGCCGTCGGGCGACAGTTGCAGGAAGGCCGGTTTGTGCAGGAGGGTCTCGAGGTCCAGCGACGGTTTTTCACTGACCAGCTCCACCTCGAAGACAAAGGGCTGGCTGATGGCTTCCCGGCCGGTGAGGGTAAACACCTGAAAATCGGCGGAAAGCCCTTCGATGGTCAGGGCAAAGTGGGTTTCATTGGCCGGCGCGAACATCCCTTGTTCCTCGTGCTGTACAGCGGCGCTCGTCGACGGCCGCAAAAGCGGGTCAACGTACGCGAAATTCTGGAGGGGGGTAAACAACATCGACCAGCAGAGCTGGCCGATGCTTGTAACGATCAGCCGTAATTAAACGACTGGAGCACGCCAGTCATCGGAACCCGAAGTACCGGATACTTCGTGGGTCCAGGTGATTTTGCGGT
>NZ_CAXAPN010000088.1:0-1154 GCF_963971015.1 Pseudomonas sp. RA_15y_Pfl2_54 | reverse complement strand
GGCGCCGCCGCTCCTGACCCAAAAGCTCCCCACTCTTGTCGTTGCTATTAGTCATAAACATAACCGTTTGCCTATCCCTTATCGTAAGGGGGAAACGGTGTCCTGTCTTTCATGGGGCTCGTCCAGTCTCTGCGGTTGATCGAGACACCATTCTTGATTTCGCAAAACAGAGCGCCACACCCGAGCTTTACCTGATGTTGGCTTTAGGTTTCTTCACGGGTATGCGACTGGGAACGATCTGTGACCTTCGTATCGATACGTTGGAGCGTGCCCTACATGATCCGTCTGCTAAAGGTCTGCTTCTGCTATCCGTAGGGCCAGGTGCGTCCCCGCCCGTGCATACCAAATTTGGAGTAACTGGCCAGGTATGGATTCCCGAAGCTTTGTGTTCAGAAGTCTTGGAGTACGCCAAGGGTCTTCGCAGGTTGACTCGCGAGGCATCTGCTGCTGGCGAGCATCAAGACTTAGTGTTCTTGACACGTTTCGGAAACCCTTTTGGACGTCGCAACAGTGATCAGTCTTCGGCCATAAACGTTGAGATGTCATCGCTTAGAAAATTAGGCATCGCGTCGGGCATCAAAGCGCTCAGGAAGTTTCGCTTCCACCAATCCCGATGCACCTTTGGAACTGAGTTAGCTCGGCTCGCTTTAGCAAATTGCACTGATGTGGCGATAGTGATTGCGACTGTCAGCAATGCATTGCTTCACGGTCGAAATTCGGAGGCTACCACCTTCAAATACATCAAATTTGTGCAAGCCGCACCTGCTAAGCAGGCCATTGCGAACAGCTTCTTGACTGCTTTTACAGGGATTGCTTCGATGCAGGGAGCAAGCGATGAATAATCTGACGTTTTCAGACCTAACGTTTCCAATGCTTGAGTACGCGAAAAATGAGACGCCTTGGGATATGGCACCACTTTTATACAACGGTGGTGCTAAGGCAAAAGTGAAGACTGTACGCAGTGAAATCACATCAGGTGCTCTGGGTGATCCCTTGCTGGAGCGGGTAGAGCTTGTGAAGGGGCTCCATGTAGTGGTCTAATTTCCCCGGACACCCCGATAGGTGGAAAATGCATCTATCGAGGAGTTTTTCATGACCGACAAACGCAGAACATTCGACGACAGCTTCAAGCTGCAAGTCGTGAAGATGATCAA
>NZ_CAXAPN010000087.1:0-1185 GCF_963971015.1 Pseudomonas sp. RA_15y_Pfl2_54 | reverse complement strand
CGCTTGTATGGTAGGACTTGAAGGGAGGAGGAGGGACAAGGCTCGATTCTGACTGTTAGCGCAGTACAGACCGTGGGAGATTTCACCCTCCTCCTTTCACCCAAGCGCCGATAAAGAATGCATCTGGCCTAGACCGACGATAGGAACAAGCCTGCGCCTCTGGGTGAACCCTTCAAGTGTTCAAACCTTAGCCCGGAGGATTTCTCATGGCAATGCCCGTCGCTACTACTCAGTCGATCATCGGGGTTGATGTCGCCAAGGACGAACTGGTGATTTATCACGCCGAATCAGATCAGCTCGAGACAATCTCCAATACCAAAGCGGCGATCAAGAAATGGCTCAAAACCGTTGCCAAACCAGTGGCAATCGCTATCGAAGCCACCAATATCTATCATCAGGAGTTTGCCGATCTGGCGCATGCCGCTGGTTACGTGATCTATATGGTTGGCGGTTATGAGCTCAGCCATTACCGCAAAGGCGTGAACGTTCGCGCTAAAACTGATGCGCTGGATGCCCGATTACTGGCCCGTTATCTGACAAACGAAGGGGACCACTTACGCCCCTGGACACCGCCGCCGCCCTTGTATTGCCGACTTATCAGTCTTTTCCGGCGTCGTGCGGCTTTGGTCCAGGCTCGTGTCAGCCTCAAGCAGAGCTGGGAGAATGAGCCGTTGCTCAAAACCGCTTTCAAAAATCAGATAAACGCCATGCAAAGACTGGAAATCCTGCTGGAGAAAACGATCCTGACGCAGATAGACGAAGCCGGTTTAGGCGCTCAGCTCAAGCGTTGCATGAAAGTAGAAGGCATAGGTACGTTGACCGGTGCCCGCTTGCTCGCATCCTTTCAGCGTGGGGACTTCAGAAACGCCGACGCTTTCATCGCTTTTCTAGGCCTGGATCTGCGCATATCGGACTCAGGTAAAAAGAAAGGCCGCCGCTGCCTGACCAAACGAGGCGACTCAGAGGCGCGTCGATTGCTGCACAACGCCGCAATGGCGGCGAGCCGAACCTCGGCGTGGAAAGGATTTTATGAGGCTTTGAGAGGGCGCGGATTGAGCACTACCCAAGCACTGGTCGCACTAGCCCGCAAGCTTGCCCGGGTGGTATTTGCTCTGTTGAAAAACCAGAGCGAATACTCACCTAAAGCGGTTTAGGGGCTAGGCATGAACCATAGAATCTCCCACA
>NZ_CAXAPN010000086.1:0-1256 GCF_963971015.1 Pseudomonas sp. RA_15y_Pfl2_54 | reverse complement strand
TGTAGTGGTCTAATTTCCCCGGACACCCCGATAGGTGGAAAATGCATCTATCGAGGAGTTTTTCATGACCGACAAACGCAGAACATTCGACGACAGCTTCAAGCTGCAAGTCGTGAAGATGATCAAGGATCAGGGATTGACCGTGCCGCAGGTCTGCCGGGATCTGAATATTGGTGAGACGGCTGTTCGACGCTGGGTGCAGCAGTACGAGGCCGAGCAACTGGGACAATCCGGAATCGGTAAACCGTTGACGTCTGAACAGCAGCGCATTCGCCAACTGGAGCAAGAGAACCGGCAGCTCAAGGTGGATAACGACATCTTAAAAAAGGCTACCGCCTTCTTTGCCCGCGAGCTGAAGTAACGTATCGACTGGTTCGGCAGCTGCAACAGAAGGCTTATTCGGTGGCGTATGTCTGCCGTTTATTAAACGTCAGTCGATCCGGCTTCTACGAGGCCCAAAAACGCGCTGAGGCGCCTATTCGGCAGAGCTGTCCTGTCGTTGTGCAACTCAAGGCATCGTTTGCTGCAAGTGGTGGCTGCTACGGTAGCCGCCCGTTGCGTGATGCTTTGCGCGGCAAAGGTATGGCTGTCGGTCTTTATAAAATCCGTCGTTTAATGCGTGCCAACGGCCTGCGTTCGGCCTGGAAGCGCAAGTTTGTGCACACAACCGATAGCAACCATGACTTGCCGATTGCAGAGAATATATTGGGCCGTCAGTTTGACCCAACGGCGCCAAACAAGGCTTGGGTGGCCGACATTACCTACATCCGCACTCGCAGTGGCTGGTTGTACCTGGCGGTGGTGTTGGACTTGTTTTCACGCAAGATAGTGGGCTGGGCCATGGCCCCGAACATGCCGGCAGAGTTGGTGTGTAGCGCGATGCAGTTGGCCATCGCTCAGCGCCAGCCGCCACCAGGACTGATAGCCCACTCAGACCGTGGCAGCCAGTACGCGAGCGCAAGTTACAGAGCGTTGCTGGCGCGAAACGACATGCAGCAGAGCATGAGCCGTAAAGGTAACTGCTGGGACAACGCGGTGATGGAGCGCTTCTTCCTGAGCTTGAAAATGGAGCGTGTATGGCGACGTGATTATGCCAACCATGCAGAAGCTATCCGCGACATCACTGAGTACATCGTTGGGTTTTACAACAACGAACGGCTGCACTCAAAACTGGGGTATCTGCCGCCGACCGTTTACGAGCGGGCGATGGCATCGAAACCACCTATCGAGGTGTCCGGAATTAGTTGACCACCACA
>NZ_CAXAPN010000085.1:0-1320 GCF_963971015.1 Pseudomonas sp. RA_15y_Pfl2_54 | reverse complement strand
CGGCGGATGGAACGCTGGTGATTCAGGCCGGGCCGCATGCGCGGGTTACCGCGAGCCAAGTGGTGATTGATGCCGGGACAAGCCTGACGCTGAGTGCTGGCGGTCATCACATCGTCATCAATTCGGGGGGGATCTTCAGCAGCGTCGCTATCGTCGAGGGCGGCGCGCCAGTGGTGGGTGTCACGGCGCAGACAGCGTTGGCGGCAGCGCCCGAAGATCCACAGGCGCTGATCGCGCTGTCCATCACCACGCAAATAGCCGCGCTGGCTCAGGCCGCAGAGCAAGCCGCTTCAGTCTGCGCCGCGTGCGAAAAACTGGCGCAGGTGAACGCATGAGTCGGGCTTATCTGTTGCTGGATCGAATCCAGATCGACAAACTTTCGGATCGCCTGTTCGAGCTGACGGGCGGCGCGCCTGTTCACTCGCTTTATCAGCGTACCGCCTACAGCGCTTTGGAAAAGGCCGGCCCCGTGCTGATCGGTGTGACCCCCGATAGCCCGTTGGCAACGGTTTTTTGGCAGGAGTGGAGCGCAACGGCGGGCATCTGGCTGGAGTCTGAGGCCGTCGAAGATCAAGTGCTGGCGCATTTGCGCGGCCTGATCCACGCGCGGGTTGACGGGGGGGCGACGGTTTTCTTTCGTTTCTACGACCCGCGTATTACCGCGTTGTGGCTGAAGGATTTGCCCTCGCCTGAGCGTGATCGACTGATGGGGCCAGTACGGCTGATTCGTCTGCCGGATTCACAGATCAATCAGCAAACCGAGCACCCCGCGATCCCGTATGCGCACAAGCCCTGGCTGGTGCTGACGGCGGAACAACTCGATCACCTGAACGCGGCCAAGCGCCAGTCTTTTGCCAGACAGTTGATCGAGCACGGTCAACGCTATTTCCCCCAATACCTCAACACAATGGATTCGACAGCTTTGCAGCAATGGGCCATGGAGTGTCAGGCCAGTGCTGCACGGCGGGGCTTCAGTGCCGTCGATGAAGTCCTGCGCTGGGCGCGTTTCTTCACAGTGCTGGGCACTGACTTTCCCGATGGTGCCGAGCACGGCGCCTACCGGCGTTTGCTGGACGAACCCCGAGTGTTGCCGCACCAGCGTCTGGACAACCTCAACAGCGCATTGACGCACCAATTGCTGACCGACAAGGACTTCGCCCGATGAGCGCCGAAAAACTGGCCATGGTCGACGTGGCCGCTCAGGCCGAACGCGAGGCCAAAGCCCAGCCACACGCTGATATCAGTTGCACGGTGCATCCGTGTCCCGCCAGTCAGCCCGAACTGTTTGTGGTGCCGGTGCGTTACGCGCTGGCGCACGAA
>NZ_CAXAPN010000083.1:0-1718 GCF_963971015.1 Pseudomonas sp. RA_15y_Pfl2_54 | reverse complement strand
GTCTGGCCAGACAAGAAACTGGGAGCCGATGGGCACTGTGATGTTGAACCCGGATCGGCAGCAGCAGACCGAGAAAAGAGCGGCATAGTTAGACGGCGACGCGACAACAACCTTGAAAAACGCCGTAACATGTTGAAAAGGAGCATGTATGCCGACCAAAAAGAAACCGGCCTCGGAGGCCAAACCCCAGTTTCCTTCGATCCCGAAAGAGCTGATTGATCAGTTCGTTAAAGGCCCAATGAGCGCCGAGGCGATTCAGGATGCGTCGATGGCGTTCAAAAAGGCGCTTATCGAGCGAGCCCTTGGCGCGGAGCTGGGTCACCCCCCCGAACATTGAGCCGAGAACTCGTGCCGATTTGCTTTCAAAGGGGAATGATTTACTCCAGAAAATAAAACGGTCCCCCACTTTTCAAAACAGTCGGTTGGGAACATCTGCTTTCGGCCAAATGCAGACGTTCGTTTAGGTCTGCTTTCGGCCAGAAGCAGCCTTTGTGTCCGACGCGCAATTACCGGCCGAGAGTGGCCATTCGATCTACTTTCCGGACACCATAAAGACGGGCAGAAACGAGCTATGAGTATGAAACATGAACTTTGGCTGGAACCCGATGGTTGCCAGACTTTCTGCCTGGCAGGTATTCACGGTGATGACGCGCGCAATCTACTTTCAGCAAACTCCCAACTGATCTGGACAGTCGAAGCTGACAGTCACTTCGAGGCGATGACCAAATACTATTCCTTCATGGAATGGGGTGAATACCAGACAGACTTCCCCGAGCATGACCAAATGTCCTACGCAGAGCTAGGATGGGATGAGTAACGGGGGCCAAGCTATAGGACAAGCAGCCGCGTTTTGAGCTCTAGACCCAACGTCCGCATTGGGTCGATTGAAGCCCTTCGTGACAGGCAGCAATCGGCCAATAGCGTACGGTTCCCGATAAACATCATTGAAAGCATTTTGCTACTATCGGGCGCTCTTACCCATTAGCGACGTAAATCTTAGGTTCTTCCATGTTCGACAGAAGCGACTTTGATCAACTCTCCAGTGAGCAACTGACTTTTTGGACAGCGCACAATGATTGTCCCGGTCTCTATTACGTCACCTATCCAGCAATCGCCTTTCGATGCTCTGCCTCTCAGGAGATCATTAGGATAACCCGCGCCCCCAAACGGCAAGGCGAAAACGGATTAAACTTCTGGCTTCACGCGGAATGGATGGATTGGCGGCCTGGAGGAGAAAGTTATTTCCCAGGCTACGTTTCTGACGCTCAGTTTGAGGAAATCTCGGAAGCTGTTTTCAATCAGATGGTTGCGGATCATGCGTTTGAATTGATCGCTCCGCTCAAACAACCGCTGCATGAGTCGACCGGTTTCGTCGGAGCGTTATTGATGTACTCAATGAAGACGGAGTTCATCGTTTCGCTGTTCGCGGAGTATGAAGACGAGTACATCCATTTCTATTGGGACACGACTGCATGAACGGCAGCTATGGGTCGATTGAAGCCCTTCGTGACAGGCAGCAATCGGCCAAAAGCGGACTTTTTAGATAATTTGCTCAGGTGTCACTGCCCTTCAGAAGCGGTGAATTTTAATCTGGATTCCCTCATCTGCATCCGGAGCACGAAAGTAGCTCGTGATCAAATCGAACTCAGCGTCGCTTGCTGCAAACTCATGCTCTGCGCGGCCATTGCGCTGATGTAGCCGGCCCCGACAGGTCTCAT
>NZ_CAXAPN010000082.1:0-2038 GCF_963971015.1 Pseudomonas sp. RA_15y_Pfl2_54 | reverse complement strand
AAAACAAAACCCCAACTGCTTTCGCAATTGGGGTTTCGGAATTTAATCTTGACGATGACCTACTCTCACATGGGGAAACCCCACACTACCATCGGCGATGCATCGTTTCACTGCTGAGTTCGGGATGGGATCAGGTGGTTCCAACGCTCTATGGTCGTCAAGAAATTCGGGTACTGACTCGCGACCTGTTGGCCTCGCTTCAGCAAATTGGGTATGTGACAGCTGTCGGTGTTTTGTGAACATCGAACTTTCGGTTCGTTTCGTCTTCACACACCGCAATCTGGCTTTCAAGCGCAAATTGCTTGGGTGTTATATGGTCAAGCCTCACGGGCAATTAGTATTGGTTAGCTCAACGCCTCACAGCGCTTACACACCCAACCTATCAACGTCGTAGTCTTCGACGGCCCTTCAGGGAACTCAAGGTTCCAGTGAGATCTCATCTTGAGGCAAGTTTCCCGCTTAGATGCTTTCAGCGGTTATCTTTCCCGAACATAGCTACCCGGCAATGCCACTGGCGTGACAACCGGAACACCAGAGGTTCGTCCACTCCGGTCCTCTCGTACTAGGAGCAGCCCCTCTCAAATCTCAAACGTCCACGGCAGATAGGGACCGAACTGTCTCACGACGTTCTAAACCCAGCTCGCGTACCACTTTAAATGGCGAACAGCCATACCCTTGGGACCGGCTTCAGCCCCAGGATGTGATGAGCCGACATCGAGGTGCCAAACACCGCCGTCGATATGAACTCTTGGGCGGTATCAGCCTGTTATCCCCGGAGTACCTTTTATCCGTTGAGCGATGGCCCTTCCATACAGAACCACCGGATCACTAAGACCTACTTTCGTACCTGCTCGACGTGTCTGTCTCGCAGTCAAGCGCGCTTTTGCCTTTATACTCTACGACCGATTTCCGACCGGTCTGAGCGCACCTTCGTACTCCTCCGTTACTCTTTAGGAGGAGACCGCCCCAGTCAAACTACCCACCATACACTGTCCTCGATCCGGATAACGGACCTGAGTTAGAACCTCAAAGTTGCCAGGGTGGTATTTCAAGGATGGCTCCACGCGAACTGGCGTCCACGCTTCAAAGCCTCCCACCTATCCTACACAAGCAAATTCAAAGTCCAGTGCAAAGCTATAGTAAAGGTTCACGGGGTCTTTCCGTCTAGCCGCGGATACACTGCATCTTCACAGCGATTTCAATTTCACTGAGTCTCGGGTGGAGACAGCGCCGCCATCGTTACGCCATTCGTGCAGGTCGGAACTTACCCGACAAGGAATTTCGCTACCTTAGGACCGTTATAGTTACGGCCGCCGTTTACCGGGGCTTCGATCAAGAGCTTCGCGTTAGCTAACCCCATCAATTAACCTTCCGGCACCGGGCAGGCGTCACACCCTATACGTCCACTTTCGTGTTTGCAGAGTGCTGTGTTTTTAATAAACAGTCGCAGCGGCCTGGTATCTTCGACCGGCATGAGCTTACGGAGCAAGTCCTTCACCCTCACCGGCGCACCTTCTCCCGAAGTTACGGTGCCATTTTGCCTAGTTCCTTCACCCGAGTTCTCTCAAGCGCCTTGGTATTCTCTACCCAACCACCTGTGTCGGTTTGGGGTACGGTTCCTGGTTACCTGAAGCTTAGAAGCTTTTCTTGGAAGCATGGCATCAACCACTTCGTCATCTAAAAGATGACTCGTCATCAGCTCTCGGCCTTGGAATCCCGGATTTACCTAAGATTCCAGCCTACCACCTTAAACTTGGACAACCAACGCCAAGCTGGCCTAGCCTTCTCCGTCCCTCCATCGCAATAACCAGAAGTACAGGAATATTAACCTGTTTTCCATCGACTACGCTTTTCAGCCTCGCCTTAGGGACCGACTAACCCTGCGTCGATTAACGTTGCGCAGGAAACCTTGGTCTTTCGGCGTGGGTGTTTTTCACACCCATTGTCGTTACTCATGTCAGCATTCGCACTTCTGATACCTCCAGCAAGCTTCTCAACTCACCTTCACAGGCTTACAGAACGCTCCTCTACCGCATCA
>NZ_CAXAPN010000081.1:0-2082 GCF_963971015.1 Pseudomonas sp. RA_15y_Pfl2_54 | reverse complement strand
GGATAACGCAGATCGGGTGGCGGGTAAAGCTTCTTCCTTTGCAGGTAGGTGGCGAGAGGAGCATTGAAGATGAATACGCCAAAGACACCTTCCCACAACAGGGTCAAAAACCAGCCACGTTCTTTGGCTTTATCCTTCATGTAATCGATGTAGTAACGCAGGTTTGCCCCTGAATTAAGCGCTGCGGCATCCGGTGCCGCCTCTGGCCCGATCTCCATATAACTGCGCATGCATTCCCACAACGCCATTGCCGTGGTGCCACCGCCACAGTTGAAGCCTAGTGAAAAGTGTTTGTTGTCTTCCGATGCGTGCGGGTCGGGGTTTTCGAAACCGATGACCAGTAGACCCATCGTGGCTTTGCCGGCCTGACTGACCGACGATTGCTGGGTGGCGGCCGCCGTCACGGTTTCCCAGGGGACAACCCAGTACTCGCCGTTGTCGCGGGAGACGCAGACTTCGCGGCGTTGGCGATTGAAGCGTATGGGTAAGGGGACTTTGCGGAAGAGGCCTTGGATCAAAATCAGCGTAGGAACGCCCAAAATAATTGCCCCAAGGATCAGAATTTCGCGGCTGAATTCAGAGTCGAGATTTCGAGTGAAGAATGACATCGCTAGAACCACCATCAGCGATGGCCACATCACCATCACCGCAGAACCGATGCTGTAGTTACCCACATCGAGAAACGCCTCGTTTTTGCGCCAGATGATATTCAGCACATCAGAGGGTTTTCTACCGGTTGGAATCGGCAATGGCGCCAAGTAATCATTGCGCGAAAACATCCTTTTTTCCGTTGTGCCTGCCGGTGGCGTACTCATCGCTTGTCCTTGGGTTGCAGGTAAATGGCGCCGGGGTGATCCTCACCGAGCGGGTAATTCGGTACACGATCAAGTTCAGGCGTTGGGTCATTTCTCAGCGCTATGACGCCCGAGTTGTTGTTCAAAGTAAAAGCCAGGCCTCGCTCCCCGCCGATAAAACTCCGTGCGCCGAGTATTCCGGTCAACGGCGTGCGATAACGCAACCTTAGCGACAACGTGCTGGGTGGTGTGTTCAGCAAATCTTTCACCTCTTTGAAAGGACCGCTTATACGCAGGCCCTGCCCCTCCTCGAACGGTATCCACTGGCAACTACTGTCGGACAACCAATAGGGCGTCATATCACGCCACGGACGGGGAGGCCTGAAATAGTCGGTCGGACTGTTTTTGATCAGGTACCGGTTTTCGAGGGTATCCACCGGGTCACCGACCATGCTCAGCTCCAGGTAGACACTGTCTGGCTCGGCGCCTGGCAAGTCGATAGTCAGAGAATCAATGGCGCTGACGAACGCCAGACCGGAACGACCGTTATCAGTCGCCTGATTAGAACTGCTTTGCATGGTGACCCGAGGCGTATAGAGGATGAGATACAAACGGTCGAGTTCGTCCTGTTGAGCTTTCGGGGCGATGGGATCAAGGTCAATAGCCCGCGCCTTCGACCAACAGCAGTTGTTCAGGAAGTTTTGCAGCAGCGTTTTCTCGAAGAGCCAAGCTGTCAAGTACAGTGCGCCGAACCCCAAAATGATCCAGTTCAACGGCCCCATGTACAACGTGTAACGCAAGATGGCGACGTCCACTGTGATTGACCCGGTCAAGGCACGGGCGGTGTAGCCAAACCCTAAAATCGCTTGGGCCCCGAAGGTCGCTACTTGCCCTCCAACCGCGAACTGACGCAGTTGCAGCCATGGATCGACTCGTTTTTGGGCATCCTCTAGCTGTTGTTTCAAGGAATTGAACTCTTGCAAGGCTGCATAGGCCGACAACCCACCAATCACCCCACCAAACAACGTAAGCGCCGGCGCCGCAGATGAACGAATAAAAAACCGATCCCTCCCCAACCCCATCCGCACCTGACTATCCACCACCGCCACCAACGCCGCCGCCCCATACAAACTCGCCGACACCGTGTCATTCACTCGCCGAGCATCCATTCCCTCCAGCACCCCGGCCTCGCTCAAATAGTTCTGCACATTCACCACGTTCACCAACAACGCCGCCAACGGCACCACTCCCCCGCTGTTGACCACCACGGGCGAATTCACAATCCGCT
>NZ_CAXAPN010000080.1:0-2097 GCF_963971015.1 Pseudomonas sp. RA_15y_Pfl2_54 | reverse complement strand
GCATCCATTCCCTCCAGCACCCCGGCCTCGCTCAAATAGTTCTGCACATTCACCACGTTCACCAACAACGCCGCCAACGGCACCACTCCCCCGCTGTTGACCACCACGGGCGAATTCACAATCCGCTCCACCCGCCCAACCCCAATGGCTTTCCCCGTCTTGTTCACCCATTCACCCAACGCCTCGGCCCGTTGCCCGAACAACTTCCACACTTGCCGCGCGCCCTCGGTCACGAACTGCAAACGGCTTTCCCCGCCCAACCTCGCGGCAAGAAAAATGCTCATCCACGACGCGCTGAAACCCTTGTCACCCTTGAGCAACAACAACGCTGCACCCAGCCGATTGACCAGCACATTCCATTGACTGTCGGCCTCGCGGGCCATGGTCGCGATGTCATCCAGCACCACCACACTCAACGGCGCCAGGGCCTGATGGGTGGCGCTGATGTTGTCGGCGGACAGGGCGGCCATCAACTCGCCAAGGCGCGAGGCGTTGTTGACTGCGGCCTCAAGCGACGGTGTCCAGGCGTTGAACAGTTGCCGAAGTGCGCCACCGTCGGCGGCGCGCACGTAGTCGGCGTATTGCTCGGCGCCTTGGGCGCGGATGCATTGAGCGGTCAGGCAACCGCTGGCGAGTTCAGTCAGCCATTGGCGCGTCGGCAGGTCGTCGTAATCGACAAACCAGGTGCCGCTGGCCGAGCGTTTCAGGTACACGCCACGGTCGGCGAACAACGCAGTGTGGTGTTGTTCGAGTTGTTGGAAGTGGCCGGCGGCGGTGTCGGTGAACCATGTGTCCATGGCATCGAGGTCGATGTACTTGCCGACCTTGGCGCTGAATGCGTGATTGTTGAGGTTGGCGTGTTTTTCCGCGCGGTATTGCCGGACCACTTCCTCCGCTTCGTAGTACAGGTCGGCCGGAATAAACGCCCGCACCGGGCCGACGATGGCTGCGATACGCGCATCACGGGCGGCCGCTTCGGCCTGGGTCGGCCGACCGCCGTATTGACGATTCCGGGTTTCAACCCTGAGTTCTTCATGCAGGCGATCCTGGGTGTCGAGCATGATCTGGCCCTGCTCGGGCGTGAGGCTGATGTCGCGATCCTTGTAGCGATAACTGAGATTACCGGCCAGTTCGGCGCCATCCTCGCTGATCAAGCTGCGCACAAAGCCGCCGATGCTCAGGCGCAGATTGTTTTCGCCCAACCATTTTTCGTGGCCGGCTTCCAGCCATTCCTGTTCGTGGTTGATGTCGCGCAACACACCCAAGTCATCGTCCAGACAGGCGAAGACGGCGAACAATCCCTCTCTTTGCGCTTTGGCGTTTTCCAGCCAATCCCGCGTGCCCTGACCGTCCCATGACTCGGCGCTCCATTCGCCCGGCGGCTCGTCGCTGGCGTCGGGATGTTGATCGAGAACCTTGTGACGTTCGCGGATACGGTGTTTGGCGTCTGTGTAGGCTTTGATGTTGGATGGAGTTGGGTCGTCTAACAGCGTTGCGCCAAGGGCGTCGGTGTCCTCGGCGTTTTTTTGCTGATCGGCTTTCATCGACCGGGCGTAGGTGCCGGGGATCAGTTCGGCCAAGACCTCATCGCACTTGTCCAACGGCGGACAGTGCGGAGCTTGTAACTCATCGGCCACCGTGCGCAGGGCAATGTGGCGCATGTGCTGGCTGCGTTTGGCGCTGCTCTCGCTCAGTGACTGGCAGTGCTCGGCGTTCAAGGGGAATTCGCTGTAAAGCATCCAGGCGTCGTGGATTTTTTGCAGCGCCAGGCCCGTGAGTGTGGCGTCGGCTACCGGAGTGGCCGCCGCGTCCAGCGCCTGTTCCTGCAACAACCCCTGCGGCGAAATAGCAAAACGCTTGAGCGGCCCCTGATGCTGCCAGAGGTATACAAACCCTGCGCGCAAACGACGTGCAGCCATCGGTCGGCTCTGCGGCGTAATACCGGGAACGCAACAAGCGTGTTCAGCCTTTTCGTGCGCCAGCGCGTAACGCACCGGCACCACAAACAGTTCGGGCTGACTGGCGGGACACGGATGCACCGTGCAACTGATATCAGCGTGTGGCTGGGCTTTGGCCTCGCGTTCGGCCTGAGCGGCC
>NZ_CAXAPN010000079.1:0-2339 GCF_963971015.1 Pseudomonas sp. RA_15y_Pfl2_54 | reverse complement strand
AAGTAACGGTGCCACCCTCGGCCACGGAAGTATCAGCCGTCAGTTTGACGGTCGAAGTGTCGATGGTGTCGGTCACTTCAGTCACGGCCGGAACAGTGCTTGGCACCAGGTTCTCGAAGTTGCCGCCTGTGGCAGTCGAAATGGTTGCTTCGACTTTGCCGGCATCTTTATAGACGTCATCGGCTGGAGCCGGAACAGTGACGGTGCCCGTGGTCTTGCCCGCCTCGATGGTGATCACTGCGCCGTTCGACAAGGTCACAGTCACTGGCGAGCCAGCGGCGTTGGTCAGGGTGGCGGTGTAAACAATCGAACCGCCCTCGGCCACAGAGTCGGTGGCGCTGAGCGACAGGTTGGTGGTGTCGACGACGTCGGTGATGGTGGTCGAAACAGGTGTTTTGTCGGCCACGAGATTTTCGTAGTTGCCACCGCTCACGTCAGTGATCGAGTTGGTCAGCGGAGCCTGGCCAACCAATGCATCGTTAGGCGCAGTGGTGGTCACGGTGCCGGTGGTTTTACCCACCTCGATGGTGATGTTTTGACCGTTGGCCAGAGTCACCACGACAGGCGAACCAGTAACCGGAGCACCAACAGTGGCGGTGTAAGTGACGGTGCCGCCTTCAGCCACGGAAGTATCAGCCGTCAGTTTGACGGTCGAAGTGTCGATGGTATCGGTCACTTCAGTCACGGCCGGGACAGTGCTCGGCACCAGGTTCTCGAAGTTGCCACCAGTAGCAGTCGAAATGGTTGCTTCAACTTTGCCGGCGTCTTTATAGACGTCATCGGCTGGCGCCGGAACGGTCACGGTGCCAGTGGTCTTGCCCGCCTCGATGGTGATCACTGCGCCGTTCGACAAGGTCACAGTCACTGGCGAGCCAGCAGCGTTGGTCAGGGTCGCGGTGTAAACGATCGAACCACCCTCGGCCACCGAGCCAGTGGCGCTGAGCGACAGGTTGGTGGTGTCGACGGTGTCAGTCACGGTGGTGCTGACTGGTGTTTTGTCGGCCACGAGATTTTCGTAGTTGCCACCGCTCACGTCAGTGATCGAGTTGGTCAGCGGAGCCTGGCCAACCAATGCGTCGTTAGGCGCGGTGGTGGTCACGGTGCCGGTGGTTTTGCCGACTTCGATGGTGATGTTTTGACCGTTGGCCAGGGTCACGACGACTGGCGAACCGGTGACTGGAGCGCCCACGGTCGCGGTGTAAGTGACGGTACCGCCTTCAGCCACTGAAGCATCGGCCGTCAGTTTGACGGTCGACGTGTCGATGGTATCGGTCACTTCAGTCACGGCCGGATCAGTGCTTGGCACCAGGTTCTCGAAGTTGCCACCGGTGGCAGTCGAAATGGTTGCCTCGACCTTGCCGGCATCTTTGTAAACGTCATCAGCCGGTGCTGGAACAGTCACAGTGCCCGTGGTTTTACCGGCATCGATGGTAATGACTGCGCCGTTCGACAGAGTCACAGTCACTGGCGAGCCAGCAGCGTTGGTCAGGGTCGCGGTGTAGACGATTGAGCCGCCCTCGGCCACTGTGCCGGTCGCAGTCAGCGACAGATTGGTGGTGTCGATGGTGTCAGTCACCGTGGTGCTGACCGGGGTTTTGTCGGCCACGAGGTTTTCGTAGTTGCCGCCGGTTACGCCGGTGATCGCATTGGTCAGTGGCGTATGACCGGTCAGCGCATCGTTTGGCGCAGTCGCGGTGACAGTGCCGGTGGTTTTACCCACCTCAATGGTGATGTTCTGGCCGTTAGCCAGGGTCACGACGACAGGCGAGCCAGTCACCGGCGCACCCACAGTGGCGGTGTAAGTAACGGTGCCACCCTCAGCAGCCGACTCGGTCGCGGTCAGTTTGACGGTGGTGGTGTCGATGGTGTCAGTGACTTCGGTAACCGCTGGAACAGTGCTCGGCACAAGGTTTTCGAAGTTGCCACCGGTGGCAGTCGAAATGATTGCTTCAACTTTGCCAGCGTCTTTGTAAACGTCATCAGCCGGTGCTGGAACAGTCACGGTGCCGGTGGTTTTACCGGCCTCGATAGTGATGACGGCGCCGTTCGACAGGGTCACAGTCACTGGCGAGCCAGCAGCGTTGGTCAGGGTCGCGGTGTAGACAATCGAACCACCCTCGGCCACAGAGTCGGTGGCGCTCAGCGTCAGGTTGGTGGTGTCTACGACGTCGGTGATCGTGGTCGAAACCGGGGTCTTGTCGGCCACGAGGTCTTCGTAGTTACCGCCAGAAACCCCCGTGATCGAGTTGGTCAGCGGGGCGTTACCGGCCAGCGCATCGTTTGGCGCAGTGGTGGTCACGGTGCCGGTGGTTTTGCCGACTTCGATGGTGATGTTCTGA
>NZ_CAXAPN010000078.1:0-2517 GCF_963971015.1 Pseudomonas sp. RA_15y_Pfl2_54 | reverse complement strand
TTGCATGGGTTCGGTTTCTTGTATTTGTGTGGTGCAAACCAAGTTGCCGACTCATGCAGGCCTCTTCAATATTCCAACTTCTTGATTTTCTGTAAGAAAAATCGGGGATCCCTCAGGGTCTGTCCCCCTTTACCGTCCCCCTTTACCCAGCGGCGGCCAGGCCTTGCGCGAAATGGTCCCGGTGGTCCGCGCCCTGTGGCAAGGCGACTACGCGCACAACGGCGACATCTGGAAATTCCCCACCTCCACCAGCGTGCCAAAACCGATCCAGAAGCCCAACCCGCCAATGTGGATCGCCGCCCGCGACCCGGACTCGCACAACTTCGCCGTGGCCAACGGTTGCAACGTGATGGTCACGCCGCTGACGAAGGGCGACGAAGAAGTCCCCGACCTGAAAAACAAATTCCAGACTGCGCTGGACAACAACCCCGACGTGCCACGCCCGCAACTGATGGTGCTGCGTCACACCCACGTGCACACCGCTGATAATCCGGACGGCTGGAAAGTCGGCGCGAAAGCGATCTCGCGTTTCTATCGCACCTTCGATGCGTGGTTCGGCAACAAGCAAACGCCGGTCAATGGCTTCCTCGCACCGAGCCCGGAAGAGAAGTTTGCCGGGCGTCCGGAGTTTGAGCTGGAGAGTTTGCACAAGACGGCGATGATTGGTACGCCGGAAGAGATCATTCCGCGCATCAAGTATTACCAGGAGTTGGGGGGGGGGATGAGTTCAGTTTCTGGTGTGATAACAGCCTGCAGCATGAAGAGAAGAAGAAATCGTTGGAGTTGTTTATCAAGCATGTGGTGCCGGCGTTTCGTTGAGTGTTCTGCTGATTGAGTCTGGCAAATGAAAACGCCCCGACAGTGTTCGGGGCGTTTTCATTGTTTTAGCCTGACGGGATTTCAATCCGGAATCACATCCTACGCCTTTCTGAATGACGCTTAAATGTGGCCACTCCTATTCGCGGATTATTGGTCGCTTCAAATCACAGACCACTATACGGATCAGCGATATTATCCCCCAGCTCAGCAATTGCCTCTTTAATCTCGACAGCTACTTCAGGTGAAAGCTCGGCAACACTTCGATTTGATATAAAATCAAAAAGTTCAACCAACCCAAGCATTGCAGCAACGATGATCGAGCCCTCAGCAAAATCGAAATCGTATCCATCCCACCAACTGATCAAGATTTTCTCGATCTGAGTCTTCAGTGGCTGGTCCATCCCTTTATAGGTGTGCCACTGACGATCGCTGAGCTCTAACAGAGCCTGGAGAAAATCATGTTTCAACCGCTCAGAACCAGGTACTTCTTGTAGAAGTTCATGAAATTCCTTTGTCACATCTTCTTCAGGCATCGAGTCCGGAAGCGAGCAGTAATAAGAAACGGCCTTCATCATTTAAAGTCCACAGGAATATGGGTGACATTGGTTACTTTTCTGTAAAGCCTGCCATCTTGCCCAAGCAGTTTCTTTCCGATTTTAATCTGCGCAGTCCAACCACTACCTGAGTTGGATCCAGGATGATTTGCAGCTGCATTGAGATCAGGGGAATGCCACTTAATTTCAACTTTCTGCCCTGCCCAAACGTACGAGAATTTACTGCCATCAGCAATAATGGCAGAAGGTCTGAACGTATCCGGCATACCAGGCGGAACCAGCTTCTGCAAATCAGACATATTGATTCGTCCATTGGTAATAAACTTCGGCGCATTCGTTGGCGTATCAAAAAATGCAGGAACATTAATCGTTGGAGCGTTTTGATCGCCAAACTCTCCATCGACCCTCGTGACAGGATTATCCCACTCTGGCGTAGGCTTCGGCTTATCTTTACCACCGCCTCCGACAGGCAAGTCATCAAGTGGCCTTACCTTGGTCCCGCCTCCTTCACCAGCTCCATGCATGCCAGGCAGAACGTTGATTCCAAATGGATTGAAACCCGTCTGATCTAGATAGACTCCCGCCTCAGTCAACCACGAACCATCGTCGTTGACCCACAGATTACCAATCTGATCTAAATGGTTTAAACCAGCCGTCGTCCAGTCGGTGGCGTTCTTTTTGGTCTGATAGTAATACGCCAGATCATTATCCGAGCCGCCTGGGTTGACCTTCTCGGTTACCTCGATCAGGGTCCCCAGTGCTTTGGAGCCCTCATCAATCTCTGCCCTAATTTGTGCGCAGTTTCCGACAAGCTTGCAGTTTTTCAGTCGCTCCCGGTTCGCATCGCTGCGCTCATCAAACTCTTTTTTGACTTCATCACAATTTCCTTTCGTTCGGCACGTCTTCTCCGCTTCAGCGAGATCGATGACATCCTGGTGATTGAGGAAGTTGTACTGCGTAGCGTTGTTGGCAACCCAGGAGCCCAGATCCATTGACTCTTGATCTGTATCGCCCAGTGCCCCCCGGTGTCAGGATAGTTGTCGCCTCTCCGGTTTTTCCAAAAAAAGCATATCGGGGGCGGAAAGAGACTGGTCGTGCCGTACTATTCACCTGAACGCAGAGCCGCATTACTTAAGATGCTGCT
>NZ_CAXAPN010000077.1:0-2818 GCF_963971015.1 Pseudomonas sp. RA_15y_Pfl2_54 | reverse complement strand
AGCGGATTGTGAATTCGCCCGTGGTGGTCAACAGCGGGGGAGTGGTGCCGTTGGCGGCGTTGTTGGTGAACGTGGTGAATGTGCAGAACTATTTGAGCGAGGCCGGGGTGCTGGAGGGAATGGATGCCCGGCGAGTGAATGACACGGTGTCGGCGAGTTTGTATGGGGCGGCGGCGTTGGTGGCGGTGGTGGATAGTCAGGTGCGGATGGGGTTGGGGGTTAAGGAAATGTCCGTCAAGCTTCCGGGCGGCAGGATGGGAAGCGCACCAATGCTGACGTTGTTTGGTGGGGTGATTGGTGCGCTTTCTACTGGTGCTGCAATAAACGAATTCCAATCCCTGCAATCACGATTGGAAAGCGCCCAAAACCAAGTCGATCCATGGCTGCAGATGCGTCAGATCGCGGTCGGAGGGCAGGTAGCAGCCTTCGGCGCCCAAGCGATATTGGGGCTTGGCTATACCGCCCGCGCCTTGGCCGGTTCAGTAACAGCGGAAGTCGCCATCTTGCGCTACACGCTCTACATGGGACCGTTGAACTGGATCATTCTAGGCCTTGGCGTACTGTATCTGACTGCCTGGATTTTTGAGAAAACACCGCTGCAAAACTTCCTGAACAATTGCTGTTGGTCTAAAGCGCGTGCTATCGATCTGGACCCCATCGCGCCTAAAGCCCAACACGACGAACTCGACCGTTTGTACCTCATCCTCTATACGCCTCGGGTCACCATGCAAAGCAGTTCTAATCAGGCGACTGATAACGGTCGTTCCGGTCTGGCGTTCGTCAGCGCCATTGATTCTCTGACCATCGATTTGCCAGGCGCCGAGCCAAACAGTGTCTACCTGGAGCTGAGCATGGTCGGTGACCCGGTGGATACCCTCGCAAACCGCTACCTGATCAAAAATAGTCCGAGCGACTATTTCAGGCCACCCCGTCCGTGGCGCGATATGACGCCCTTCTGGTTGTCCGACAGCAGTTGCCAGTGGATACCGTTCGAGGAGGGTCAGGGCCTGCGTATAAGCGGTCCTTTCAAAGAGGTGAAAGACTTGCTGAACACACCACCCAGCACGTTGTCGCTAAGGTTGCGTTATCGCACCCCACTGATCGCGATACTCGGCGCTCGAAGTTTTATCGGCGGGGAGCGAGGTTTGGCTTTTACCTTGAACAACTCCACGGGTGTCGTAGCGCTGCGAGCCGACCCAACGCCTGAACTTGATCGTGTACCGAATTATCCGCTCGGTGAGGATCATCCCGGCGCCATTTACCTGCAACCCAAGGACAAACGATGAGTACGCCACCGGCGGGCACAACGGGAAAAAGGATTTTTTCGCGTAATGACTATCTGGCTCCATTGCCCATTCCCACGGGTGAAAAGCCTTGTGATGTGCTCAACACCATCTGGCGCAAGAACGAGGTGTTTCTCGATATCGGTAACTACAGCATCGGTTCGACGGTCATGGTGATGTGGCCGTCGCTGATGGTATTTGTATTTATGGGCTTCATCACTCCAGACCCCGGGCTGATCTGGATTGCGGCGTTATTGATCATAGGCATCCCTTCAATATTTGTGATTCAAGGCCTCTTCCGCGAAGTCCCCTTACCTATACGCTTCAACCGCCAACGCCGCGAAGTCTGCGTCCCCCGCAACGATGGCGAATTCTGGATCGTCCCTTGGGAAACCGTGACAGCCGCCGCCACCCAGCATTCATCAGTCAGTCAGGCCGGCAAAGCCACGATGGGTCTACTGGTCATCGGTTTCGAAAACCCCGACCCGCACGCTACGGAAGACAACAAGCATTTTTCGCTGGGCTTCAACTGCGGTGGCGGCACCACGGCAATGGCGTTGTGGGAATGCATGCGCAGTTATATGGAAATTGGCCCGCAAGTTTTGCCACAGACAAATGACTTCGAGGGCGGACGAGAAAAGCTGCGGGGCAGAGGCGTCTTTTGGGGCATTTGTTGTGAATATGTGGATGGCATCAGACATCATTTGGTCGCGCAAGAGGTTGGCAAGGCAGCGTGGCTGATCATTGCTGCAGTGCTCTTGGGGGCACCACTGGCGATGATGTTGCAAGAGTGGAAGTTATCGCCACCGCCCGAGCTTTCTAATCCCGACATCATCGAATGGTCAAAACCACTCCTCCCGGAGCAATGGACCAAACGCTCCCCGGAGTTGGAAGAAGCCATCGTCAAGCGCGAAGCCGAGTTGGCCGGGCGAGTGGAGGCGCAGTCATGAGTACGCCACCGGCGGGCACTACGAAAAAAAGAATGTTTTCGCGCAATGATTACTTGGCGCCATTGCCGATTCCAACCGGTAGAAAACCCTCTGATGTGCTGAATATCATCTGGCGCAAAAACGAGGCGTTTCTCGATGTGGGTAACTACAGCATCGGTTCGGCGGTGATGGTGCTTTGGCCAATGGTGGTGTTGTTTGCTTTCATGGGGTATCTGTTCCGAAATGATCACGATGACATGCATATTTTTGCGGTCATGACGACGTTCATTATTGGCGTGCCAACTTTCTTCTTGATTCAGGGCCTCTTCCGCGAAGTCCCCTTACCTATACGCTTCAACCGCCAACGCCGCGAAGTCTGCGTCCCCCGCGAAAACGGCGAGTACTGGATCGTCCCTTGGGAAACCGTGACAGCCGCCGCCACCCAGCATTCATCAGTCAGTCAGGCCGGCAAAGCCACAATGGGTCTACTGGTCATCGCTTTCGAAAACACCGACTCGCAAGCCACGGAAGACAACAAGCACTTTTCGCTGGGCTTCAACTGTGGCGGCGGCACTACGGCAATGGCGTTGTGGGAATGCATGCGCA
>NZ_CAXAPN010000076.1:0-2879 GCF_963971015.1 Pseudomonas sp. RA_15y_Pfl2_54 | reverse complement strand
GCACACCACCAAGCACGTTGTCGCTAAGGTTGCGTTATCGCACGCCATTGACCGGGATACTCGGCGCACGGAGTTTTATCGGCGGGGAGCGTGGTTTGGCATTTACCTTGAATAACTCCACGGGCGTCATTGCGCTACGAGCCGACCCAACACCTGAACTTGATCGTGTACCGAATTACCCGCTCGGTGAGGATCACCCCGGCGCCATTTACCTGCAACCCAAGGACAAGCGATGAGTACGCCACCGGCAGGCACAACGGAAAAAAGGATGTTTTCGCGAAATGACTATCTCGCGCCATTACCTATTCCCACCGGTAGAAAACCTTCTGATGTGCTCAACATCATCTGGCGCAAGAACGAAGTGTTTCTCGATATCGGTAATTACAGCATCGGCTCGGCAGTGATGGTGATGTGGCCCGGAGTGATGTTGTTTTTGGGGCTGGCATACGTTTTCGATGACCCTGACGCGTTGATATTGGGAGCTTGTATCATGGCTCTCCCTATTTTTTGGTTGATTCAGGGTCTGTTCCGCGAAGTTCCTTTACCCATACGCTTCAACCGCCAACGCCGCGAAGTCTGCGTCCCCCGCAATAACGGCGAGTACTGGATTGTCCCCTGGGAAACAGTGACAGCCGCCGCCACCCAGCATTCATCAGTCAGTCAGGCCGGCAAAGCCACAATGGGTCTACTGGTCATCGGTTTCGAAAACCCCGACCCGCACGCTACGGAAGACAACAAGCATTTTTCGCTGGGCTTCAACTGTGGCGGCGGCACCACGGCGATGGCTCTGTGGGAATGCATGCGCAGTTATATGGAGGTCGGGCCAGAGGCTGTCGAGGATCAAACCGCCCGTTTCGACAGGTCAAAAGGAATCTGGGCGACTTATCTGGATGATCTGATCAAAGCAGCGAAGTTGAGAGGCTGGTTCGTAACCGTTCTCTGGGAAGGGTTCTGCGGAATATTCATATTCAACACTTTGCTGATCGATGTGCTAGAGCGTTGGAAGTTGAACCCGCCTCCCGACTTGCCCTATCCCGACATCATCGAATGGTCAAAACCACTCCCGCCGGAACAATGGGCCAAACGCTCTCCAGAGCTGGAAGCAGCCATCGCCAAACGCGAGGCTGAACTGGCCGCGCAGGCTCAAAGCGAGTTGGCTTGAGGTCGGATGCTCAGGGCTATCGTGATCTGGTCGAAAACTGCAGGCGCGGATCCCGTCGCCCATGGCGGTTACCGACAGCCGCTGGCCAAACCATGCAATGCGCCCGTATCGCAGCCATCGTCGGCCCGGTGCGGGCGTTTATTCCGGCCGATCTGTACTACGAAGCGGAGCAGGTCGTCCGTGAATACCGCGCGGAAAAACACGCCAACCTCAACAATCATGCGTTCAGCGCCACAGACCTTTGCGGTCATTGATGATCCGTGGGGCGTGCTGTTCGACCTCGCTGCGTTGATCCGTGCGCGCAAAACCGCGTTCGACAGCTATCAGGAGCATCACGCCGAAGAATGGGCGATAGCCGGAGTTCTCAAGTCCCTGAGCGAAAGCGACCCTCAGTTGCATGCGCAACTGCCGTCCATTACTCGCTACGACGAACTCCAGCGGACATGGAAGGATCAAGAGGCGCAGAACGAGCGATATACCGCTGACGTTCGACGTCTGGTTCAACTCTGGGTGGCATGGTTCAACACCCTGCAAGCGGCCGGCCCGTCGAGCATGGACACGGCTTGCGGCCACTTCGACATTGCCCAGGCAATTGCCCGTGAAGCCCTGGAGCTGCATTTCGCCGAAGCCTGCCACGGGCCGGCCAGTACCAGCATTGGCGCTACGGCCATCACCCTCAATCTGGAAGGGGACAAGGCCGGCAAGCCATGGCTGCTTTGGGCGTTACTCGGGCTACCGTCGCGGCTGAGCATTGGCGAAATCAAGTACATGGTGGATTTCAGCGATCTGACGCGCGACAACAAAGCGGCTGTTCTAGAAAGCACCGACAAACTGGCCAGAGCCTTTGCCCATGCCGAAGGGCTGAACAAAGCCGCCGACAAACTCAAGCAACACAACCCGGCGGCCAGTCTTGAAGCATTGTTTTTATCCATCGCGCCCGTCGCCGCGCTGCAACTGCATCAGGCCGACAATGCCACGAGCAATGCCGGGCGCCTGTACATGGCGGCTGCATTGGCCCGCAGCGAGCAGCGCATTCAGACGTTGGCTGTTACGTCGCGTCAATTGGGTGAGTGGTACAGCGACTTGATGGGCACTCGGCAGACACCGCCCGCGCATTTGAATGTTGCTTCGCTTGCCAGCGGCGTGGCGGCGGGGATTCCTTTCATGCATCTGGTGCCGGCCAGTACCAAGTTGGCGCCGTTGCCGGTGAATTTGGCGGCTGGGGTTGAGTTGAGTGGTGTGTTTGATTTGAAGGGGGCGTTGAGTAAGGCGCCGGTGAAGGTTTTGGTGACGTTGGTGGCTGGGGGGAATTTGGTTTGGACGGGAAGTACGTTTCTCGACAAAAAAACGGCCAAAAATGGCCTTGTCGCTGTTGGAGCGGGATTCGGCGTTGCTGCAGCGGTAGCTGCAGTCGCTCAAAGAGTGGCGGAGGTTGATTGGGCTTCCGCGGTGCAGCTGAGTGGGAGAACTTCAGTACCCGCAAGGCTAGTTCTTGTTAGAGCGTTGGGTGTTGCAGCGGCAGTTGCAGGACTCACCTACAGCGTTGCCAAACGCCGTTCCCGAAACCTGTGGCCAAAAGTGGTCACTGAGCCCCCCGGTGTCAGGATAGTTGTCGCCTCTCCGGTTTTTCCAAAAAAAGCATATCGGGGGCGGAAAGAGACTGGTCGTGCCGTACTATTCACCTGAACGCAGAGCCGCATTACTTAAGATGCTGCTT
>NZ_CAXAPN010000075.1:0-2902 GCF_963971015.1 Pseudomonas sp. RA_15y_Pfl2_54 | reverse complement strand
TCGAGCACTACAACGAGCAGCATCCACACAGCGCCTTGAACTATCGCTCTCCGAGGGAGTTCAGGCGCTTAGCGGCAGCATCAATTTAACGGGGAGTTGGTGTCCGGTTTGGTAGGGGCAAGTCCACAACCGCTGACGCAACCCCACTCTGCTCTGACGACCGGTGAAAACGCCGGAATCGCGTTGAACAAAAGCACCGACGCGTGGATGCTCTACAGCGAAGTGCCATTGGGCAAAGACGCCTGCGAGCGCCTGAAAAAGAACGGTGAACGACGCAAGCGCATGCGTCAGATCGCCCTTACCGACATAGCCAAACGCCTATCGGCCAAACACTGCCCACCGCTCGAAAAAGCCCCGACACTGGTGGCCGAACTCATGCCGAAAGTACGCGAAAAAACCCTTGCGCATGAACATCAGAAGAACGGCGCAACTGACCGCGAAAGCGCGAAAGAACAACGCAAAACGGCGCAAGCCTCGCCTACTCAAGACAATATCAAAGCCTACTCCGCCAGCTCGGAATCTCTGCGCGAACGCGAACAGGCGGCCGGCGCGCAACCACCGGGCGAGCCGGTGGTCGAGCCCGGGACTTGGAGCGCTAGCCCTTGGGAACTGGCACCTACGCAAGCCTGGCTGGACAAAGCCAAGAACGAGTCGGCTCCGCTATATGCGGTGTTTGCTGCGCTGGATGATGATCTGGGAGTGTTGCGGGATATCGACCACGAACAGAACAAGGTCGAGGCAGAACACGAAGAGTGGGTAGCCGACAATAGCTTGCGCCAGACCATCGGCAGCTTTATCCGCAGCATGGTCACCGAAGACGGTGGCGAAGTTGCCAACCTGCTCAACTACCGGTATCGCGAACATAACCTGCAACTGACACCGGAACAGGGCGACACCCTGATCGACAGTCAGAAGCAGCTGAACACCTTGATGCTGGAAGAAACACGCATCAACCAACAACGCGGCCGACAGTATGGGCATGCCCAAGCAGATGGCCTGTTGGCTCAGGTTCGATCCCGTGAAGAAGCCGTACTGAACAAGGTGCGCAGCTTCATCCCAAGCGAATTGCATCAGGAAGCGCAACAGGTCGTGCGGGATTATCGCCAGGAAAAAGTCAGCAATCTGGAAGGTGGCGGCGGAACCAAGGTTGGTGAATACATCGACTTGGCGAGCATGGACCATTGGCTGGATCAGGAAGCGCCGCAGCACTTCAAACAGGTCGAAAAACGCCATCAGTTGCTGTACGCCGATCGCAAAACCTACCTGCCACGCAACGACAGTGGTACTTGGTTTGTCGACCAGAGCAGCGAAGAACACCTCACCTGGCTTGAAAGTTTGACGGTTGCCTGCCTCAGCGCTCAGTGCAGCCGTAGCGAAGGCGCCAAACAGTTTGCCGATTACGTGAGCAGCGATGACCCCGGCTTGCTGCGTCTGGTGTTCCAGGCGTGGAGTCCGAGCCTGGAAGCGGCGGTGAACAACACTTCACGCCTCAACGAACTGGTCACGGCGCTCAGTCTGGAAAACCTTGCCGACTCCCGCGCAGCCGCACTCAAGATTCTGGACGCGGACACCCTGCGCAATATCGAGCGGTTAGCGAGCAATCTGGAAGGTGCCTGGACGGCGACCATGACCCGCCTCGGCGCCTCTTTGATTCATGCAAGCAAAGGCACGGCGATGGCAATGGGATTATTCCTGGTCATCCGCCTCGGCGATAACACCCGTCTTGTGCAGGGCGTAGAGAACGGTATCAAGGTCTGGCGCTTGGTCGGCCAGAACGCTGAAGCCCTCAGCCAATGGACCCGAAGCACCGCCCAGGCCATCAGCCTCGGTCGCGTCAACGGCATCGTCAACGCACCCTCGATCAAAGCCTCGGGTGGCCTACTGCCCCTGGCGGCGCTGGTGGTCAACATTCTCAACGCCGGCACCTATGCCGGACAAGCAGCGGCGCTGGAAGGCAGCGATGCGCAACGGCAGGCGGATAGCATGTCAGCGTATTTGTACGCAGGGGCTGCGTTGGGGGCGGTGATTCAGAATTGGGTGATTTTGGGAAAGGGGATGAACGAGGTTAGCTTAGCTAAAGGCCAGCTCTCATTTACTGCGCCAACTCTGACTTTATTCGGGGGAATCGTGGGAGCACTATCATTCGGAGCCGCTCTCAGTGAATACAGATCACTGCAAACTCAAATAGAAGCGTCTCAGAGCAACGTTGATCCTTGGCTAAAAGTGAAAAATTTGGCCGTTACTGGGCAAATCGCAGTTTATGGGGCTCAAGGATTGCTCGGTTTAAGCCTTACCGGCATGCGATTAGCTAACGTAATAAGTACTCCAGTCGCAATTCGCCGCTTCCGCTTGGGAATGGGCCCAGTCAACTTGCTGCTGCTCGCGTTAGGAAGTCTGTATCTTTTCGCTTGGCTCCGCCAAGCCAGTCCTTTACAAAGCTACCTTGCGAATTGCTGCTGGTCGCACCGCCGGGCAAGTGCCAACAAAACTATTGCGCCCCAGGCGCAACTGGACGAAATCAACGAACTGATGGTGATGCTGTACCAGCCTCGGCTGGCAATGGAAACCAGGGAAGTACGCATCAGCGGTTCTCTGGGCGATACCATCACCCAAGACGGTATTAGCCAACTGACCATTGATCTGCCTGGAGCCGCTCCGGGAGCTGCACAAATCGATCTATCCATGAGTGGCAATTTGACCCCTGTCTCGGCCGGATTCGGGACTGGTACGCGAGGTACTCCCACAGATCTAGGTGCCACTTGGCTGAACGCCAGCCGGCGGCGTTTTTCAAGGTTGTTGTCGCGTCGCCGTCTAACTATGCCGCTCTTTTCTCGGTCTGCTGCTGCCGATCCGGGTTCAACATCACAGTGCCCATCGGCTCCCAGTTTCTTGTCTGGCCAGA
>NZ_CAXAPN010000074.1:0-2917 GCF_963971015.1 Pseudomonas sp. RA_15y_Pfl2_54 | reverse complement strand
TCGAGCACTACAACGAGCAGCATCCACACAGCGCCTTGAACTATCGCTCTCCGAGGGAGTTCAGGCGCTTAGCGGCAGCATCAATTTAACGGGGAGTTGGTGTCCGGTTTGGTAGGGGCAAGTCCAGGCACCCTCAAACTGACGTTATTACAGTTAATTCAGTTCGTAGAACTTGATTATCTCGGCCAACGCGAGTTGCGACTCTTCATTTTCTTTTACAAGAATATCCTCCACATCACGCAGTGGCGGAAGAGGATGCAGTCGTTCGGCAATTTGCGCTGCGGGGTAGTCTTTAACCATTTCTCCTTCGCCGCTAACCCTTATGAACCCAATCGCGCTTTCGCCTCCAGAAAAATGATTAGCCACTCGAACCTTGGGGCCCATGCCATAGCAGACCACTATGACAAGATCTTCCTGATCGCGATGAAACCTTAATTGTTCAATAGGTATACCCACACCCGAAAAATCGATTCCATCGATCCCACCCCCGGTGTTATTAATCAAGTCTCTTCCAAGACCATCGTATTTGTAGAGATCGTTGCCAGCACCACCAGACAACGTGTCATTACCGGGACCGCCTAGCAGTACATCATCGTCGACACTCCCCATCAGCGCATCATGTCCCTGCATACCTCTGATTTCACCTGCGCCGCTTAGAGTGTCATTACCGTGACTTCCCACCAGTGGGAGCGCTTGGCCATTTCTCATAGATTTGGCACTGGCCGCATTATCGACCAAGAGACCATTGTAATAAGTATTCGGGGCAGGACCCAGCTGACTGGAGCCAAACAGTTCTTTGAGAGTAAGGCTTGAGCCATCTGCAAATTTAATAATCTCAATGCCGGAACCCTCGATATCTCCGGCATTGGGTAGAACAATGCGAACTTTCTGCGACCCACCCCATTTAATATCGAGTGTCGAATAGAGCATTTGCGCGCGCGGCGGATGGCGATAGGCATTACGACGCGGATCAGGTGCCAACTCAACATTCACTGTTTCAATGAGTGTTGCGCCCCAACTGAGCTGCAAATTCTCCTGCGTCGCGTCTTCTGGAAGCACGACAGTATCTTGATCGACTAATCCATACTCGTCCTTCCATCCGGCAACACCTACTTCAGGTCGGATAAAAACCGGATTCAGCACATCCGCGATAATGGTCGTTGCGCCAGCATGCGCCTGCACGATGTAAGTATCGGCACCGTTTTCACCGTACAGGTAGTCATCCCCAGCGCCGCTCACTAAATAATCAGCGCCTTCAGAACCGAGGAGGGTATCGTTGCCTGCACCGGCGGACAGAAAGGCACCCGGTATCCTTTCATTAATATAGCCGTAATCAAGTAGAACACCAGAATAGGCGACGATCAGGTCATCGCCTGCACCCCCCAGGAAAAGATTGCCGACTTCGACATTAACTCGCCCACCGACATCGTCGCCGTGGACAACTTTATGTTTGATCGTTTCAGTTGTGACATCCCGCCGAAATTCCTTGCGGACAGTTTCGCCCGCCGTGAAACTTTCAGCAGGATAGATGTACCACCCTTCGATAGCACCTGAATCTGTTCTATCTGCAATAATTACGTCGCCGACTTTGAATGAAAAACCGCTGGCAGTGCCAGATCGAAAATAACGTGGCTCCAGCAATAACGGCGACGTAATGCCCTCTTTCTTTACCTCTCGAAAACTGGATCGGGATGTAGAGCTTGACTGTCTTTCGCTAAATACCGCATCGCCAGTGGCAGACCCCATCCATTGAGGCGTTTCAGACAATGCCACCGTTTCGATGCTTTCATCGATCACATCAGTGTGGGTGATATAACCCGTATCGTTGGTGGTTATATGGTTACGAACCCAGACACCTGGTTTGCTCAAGGTAAATCCTGTTGCATGCCTGCTAGCGGAGCGCTTTGCTTTGAGCTCCGCCAGGAACCTGTCTGTCCAGCCAACATTATGATCAATGGCATTACTTCGTTCCTCGCCAGGAACAACGATCCCTGATTGGTCCGGAACAGCAACCTGTACTTCGTTTGCAATAATGTCTATATCTTCTTCTTTGGCCAGCACTCCATCCCCTGCTGGCGGCTCGATGATCTCTACAGCTGGCAGCGTTTTTTTCATGACCTCTTGATAGCCGAGAATGACACCATCGCTAAACGTGAACGTTGAATTCTTCCATTCTTCATAATTCCTGATAAGGATGGCGTCCCCCTCACCATTGAACAGCCGCAATACCCGGCCTACGGAAACATCAATAATGTCGGCTTTCAAACTTTCCGCAGAGAACCCGGCACCGAACTTGATGACATTGCTGCCACCTGAATCGGTGATAACGTCAAGACCATCACCCACCCCGAAATAGTAAACATCAGCGCCGTCATGGCCCTCCATCACGTCGTTACCGGGCCCGCCATCAAAAACGTTATTGCCGGAATCCCCACGAAGGTGGTCTACACCCTCCCCGCCCAACAACGTGTCGTTGCCACCACCGCCGAGCAAGGTATCGTTGCCTGAACCACCGTCCAGATAATCTGCGCCATGCTCGGCTTCGGCTGTCTGCGCGTAGTCGCCGGATAAAATGTCATCATCAGCGCCGCCATAAAGCGTGTCGGCGCCCAAGCCGCCCAGAAGGGTATCGTTTCCTTCATCGCCTTGAAGGTAATCATTGTTGATTCCACCTGACTGCAGGTTGGACACATCGCCATCCAGCGCGTCAGCTCCTGCCCCACCGATCAGGGTATCGGCCCCCCCCATTCCCTGAAGTGTGTCATCGCCCGCTCCACCATCAAGTAAATCATTGTAGTGGTCTAATTTCCCCGGACACCCCGATAGGTGGAAAATGCATCTATCGAGGAGTTTTTCATGACCGACAAACGCAGAACATTCGACGACAGCTTCAAGCTGCAAGTCGTGAAGATGATCA
>NZ_CAXAPN010000073.1:0-3091 GCF_963971015.1 Pseudomonas sp. RA_15y_Pfl2_54 | reverse complement strand
CAACGTGAGCGTAGTGACGGATCAGCGAGTTGTACTCAACGTGCGCGGTGTTGATGGTGATACCGCGAGCTTTTTCTTCTGGAGCGCTGTCGATCTTGTCGAATTCAACTACGGCCGAACCGAAAACCTCGGAGCAGACACGAGTCAGAGCAGCGGTCAGAGTGGTTTTACCGTGGTCAACGTGACCGATGGTCCCTACGTTAACATGGGGCAGGGAACGATCAAATTTTTCCTTAGCCATCGATATCACCCTCAAACAGAAGAATTAGACAAACAACATCAACCATTAAAACAAAGGCAGATATTTTCATATCTGCCTTGCTATATGGAGCTCTTGAGCGGATTTGAACCGCTGACCTCACCCTTACCAAGGGTGTGCTCTACCAACTGAGCTACAAGAGCGAAACACTTTGCACAACCTGCAAGCTTGGAGCGGGTAGCGGGAATCGAACCCGCATCATCAGCTTGGAAGGCTGAGGTTCTACCACTAAACTATACCCGCAGAGCCTGCAGCTCACGCTTAAATCTGGTGGAGGGAGAAGGATTCGAACCTTCGAAGTCGTAGACGTCAGATTTACAGTCTGATCCCTTTGGCCGCTCGGGAACCCCTCCTAATCAGGCCGGCATTTTATACTATGCCAAACCCCTGTCAAGCATTTTCTCATTTAAAAACTTGAGGTTAGCTGCATTGACACCACTCCTTCATGACCACCTCTTCAGGTCTTCACTGTGGAGCGGGCGCCATTCTATGCAAACTATTCAGCAGGCGCAACCCCTTCGCACAGCATTATTTTATGTTTTAACTCATTGAATTCCTTGGAAAGGTTTTGCAACTGATCAGCACCCAACAATCGCTGACCTTCAGGTGAGATACGCAGCCAGTATCCTGTTGCCGGACGCTCGTCAGGCAACGGCGAAGCCTTGATATCCATCTCCGCCAAACGGCGCCCCAACGCTTCAACCAAATCCTGACGAGCAAATCCCCCCAAATAAAGACAGCGCTCCTCAAAGCGCACACCAGCATTCTCTCGAGAAGCATCCAGACTCTCGCTGAGCAAACGAATGTCATGCTGGGGGCCTTTATACAAACTCAGAGGGGTGACATCTTTTGCACGCAAAGGTGCTTCCTGCTGATGCCAGACGTAATAGAAAACATTGAGAACAAGGAACAGCAGGAACAACCAACGCATACAGACCTCAGGACAAAGGACACGCCATAGCCAAGCCCACGAACACCAGGTCAGGAACAACCCTGGCCTCTGGGACAACATCTGCTATTAATACGGCATCCCCCCCTGTAAGAAATACAGTGAAACTCTCCCCCCAATAGGCTCGTGCCATTTCCATCTGAGTGAGCACGAACCCTTTGAGCATTAGAGAGCAACCGCGCTCCACCGCCTCAACAGTGCTCCGACCGGGAGCCTGGCTTGTCAATGCACGCTCAGCCGCGAGATCACCGTATCGTATCTTTCGTGTATGGGTGCGCAACTGGTTACGCATCAACGGCATGCCAGGACAAATAAAGCCCCCGAGATGCTCTCCATCTTCCGCGATGAAGTCCGCCGTTACCGCCGTGCCAAAATCCAGCACCAGACATGCACCTTCAGCTAAGTGGAATCCGCCGAGCATCGCTAACCAACGATCAAGCCCCAAGCGCTCGTAGTCCTCATAACCGTTTCTAACACCAGACATTTCACGAGCTGGCTCTGCACATACAACTGTCAGATCGAAATCCCGCCGAAGCATTTCGATTAACGCTCCCGTCTCCTCGAGAGTACGAACACTAACAAGACGGCATTTGCTTAGCGACAATCCAGCTAGAGCAAATAGACCATCACGCAGAGCCTGATCCGAGTCAACCACCCCCTCTGCGATCAAAACAGCAGCCTCGGCACTCAGCACGCGCCACTTTATGAAGCTGTTGCCACAATCAAGCTCAAGAATCATCACGCAACCTCAGGCTGAGCTCGCCACCGCTAAAGACCTTTTCCACACCACTCACCTGCAAACGCAGCGCGCCTTGGCTATCAATCCCCAGCACAACACCATCAACCTGGCTGACACCAGCAATCAACGACACTGATCGCTCCTGCCACAAATGGTTTTCCTCCCATTCTGCCTGGAGAACTGAAAAACCACCGACCTGCTGACGCTGTATATATGACTGCAACTGTTCGCTTAACTCGAAAACCAGAACGTTACGATCGCAAGTTGTACCAGATTCAAGTCGCATGGAAGTCCATTGCTGATCAACCTCCTCTGCAACCTGCATATTTACGTTAATACCTATACCTAGTACCACGTGACACACATCAGCCGGATCCCCAACCAACTCCAGCAAAATACCGGCAATTTTCTTATTGCCGACGAGAACATCGTTAGGCCACTTCAAACCTGCGCCAGTGACGCCGAGCTTTTGCAGGGTTCGCATGACTGCCAACCCAACAACAAGACTCAAGCCCTCAAGCTGGCGCATCCCACCATCAATTCGCAGAACGAGACTGTAATAAAGGTTTTCGGCAAACGGGCTAACCCACTTGCGCCCTCTACGCCCACGTCCAGATATCTGTCGCTCGGCAAGCACTAAAAATGGCGCTGCCTGCCCCCGGCCAATGGCGCGCAAAGCCTCAGCATTAGTCGAGTCGATAGAATCAAAAACCGCAATTGGCCAACTCTCTTTCATCCGCGCCACTTTAAGAGGATCGATCAACACAAGCGGCGCAGCCAACTGATAACCTCGCCCCCGAACCTTGTGAATGGACAGCCCAAGCTCAGCCTCCAAGTGCTGAAGCTGCTTCCATACCGCACTTCGACTAATTCCTAAGGCGGCGCCTAGGTCCTGACCAGAATGGAATCGCCCATCCTTCAGAAGATTCAACAACGTCAGCATGTAGGTCTCGCCTCACAGTGAGGCCCGAATAATAGCCATGCGCCGGGCCGTTGCATAGAAAACAAGCAGACACATTTCCTGCGGGCAAAACAAAACCCCAACTGCTTTCGCAATTGGGGTTTCGGAATTTAATCTTGACGATGACCTACTCTCACATGGGGAAACCCCACACTACCATCGGCGATGCATCGTTTCACTGCT
>NZ_CAXAPN010000072.1:0-3114 GCF_963971015.1 Pseudomonas sp. RA_15y_Pfl2_54 | reverse complement strand
ACGCCACTTCACGTCTTACCCATTTGCTCCATCCTCGGACAGGAAATGTTTTGTGGCCACAAAACCTGTACGTGCACTGTCTTTGGATAGGGCTTCTGGGTTTTGGAAGCGATCAGTTCCGCTTCTTGGCACCACCTGGCTGATGCACATCCTCTAAATCGATCTTGGTGACCACGCCGGTGTCGGGATCAGTGCAATCGAAGGTCAATCTCCAATTCTTGTTGACCTCCAGCTCATAGCGGTTTTCATGGCCAGTCAGAGCTTTGCAATCTTTGACACGGCCGTATCCGCCCTTGATATCGGACAGCGATCTTGCCGTGTGCAGATGCACAAGCAGCAGTCGAAGGACTTTGATCCAGCTGGCGTTCAAACCTGCGGTTTTCTTTGCGTTGCTGGCCCAAAAGGCCCTCAACGGCTTGTGTAAAATCTCATTGTCGTTCTCAATCATGGTGATTCCTCGTAATAGTTGACATAGTTATTATCGTTTGATAGAATCACCATACCCGAATAGCAATTCTTTAACCGATAATCATAGACTACCACTATGAACCCGGTTTGTCAATAGAGAAAAGCTATTTAAGTCAAAAGTTGCTCGTTGCGCAACATGCAACGCTGGAGTCGTTAGAATGATCACTATGCATCCCGGTGAGTACCTGGAGATGGCGTATGTGGAACCTTATGAGATTAAGCAGGCCGATTTGGCTGAAAGCCTAGGTGTTTCAACTGCCGCCGTATCTCGACTGCTTACCTGTAAGTCCGATCTGTCCCCCGAAATGGCTGTCCGCCTTTCTTATGTTTTTGACCGTTCTGCTGAGTCTTGGATGGCTCTTCAATCTGATTACAGTCTGTCGCAAGCCCGCGACACGATTAACCCGAAGTTGGTGAAAAAACTGGCCGTATTTGAGCCAGCTTTTGCTTGATTGTCAGAAGTTTAAAGCCCGCCTGAAGCGGGCTTTTTTGTTTATGCGCCGGTAGGTTTATCGAGGTGGATGGAGGACGGGTCAAGGCTCGCGCAGCGACCGCGTAGCGGCATGGCCTTGACGCGGCCGGAATCCAATATGCTCAGAGCAGGTGTGCTGGGGGCTTTTTCCCAGCGCACCTGCCTCGCGGCGAGCAGCCCCGGAGGGCCGCCGGAGGCGATGTTATCTTTGTGCAAACTGCCGCTGATGGCACGTGATGTCGTGACGTTAAAATCACAGCATTGCCATCGAGGTGTTCGGATGAAGATAACGATTGAGTTGGAAAGCTTTGCGGTAAAAGCCTTGCTGGCCTTATCACTTGCGGTTTGGTGCGCATGGGAAGGTCAGCATGAATTGGCAGCTACTGGTGCTGTGTTGATAGCAGCACTGAAATCGTAGGGCTTGCCGATGAACAGCTTCAATGGCGAGCAAGCCGTAATGGGCTTGCTTGAAACGGTATCGTCACAAAGGCAAGATACCGAAATTGCAGTTCGGCGAAGATCGAACCGCAGAAAGCAAAAAACCGGGATCACAGCGCGGCAACGCTCCCCCGGTTTTCTACGAATCAACGGGGATAGTATGAGCAACAAGCACGCGATTTATCAAGTGCCGACCCCCGCCAGGACTGGCGGAGGCGGGCGTGACGGTACCGGATTACAAGCGTAAGGCCGCTGGTCGGGTCGTCGCCTCGGGAAGTACACGAAATCCTCTACCCCCCCAAGACTTGCGAGCGAAGCTGCAAGCTAACCGGGCTGAGCGTTATGACCTCCTTGCATCTGCACGGGCCCTGTTTCTCCATGAGGGAAAACGGGTAGGTCTTCTGCATCCTCAAGACTGGCACCGCACTGCCAAGTGCAAATGGACGCCAGTGGCAGGAACCGTCGGTGTGCACGCTTCGCGTGAACATGGCAGTGCTTTTTACAGCGGTGTGATGAACTGCGGCAGTGTTTGGGCGTGCCCGGTCTGCGCGGCGAAAGTCCAGGAGCGTAGACGTGAAGAGGTGGCCAAGGCGGTGGCCTGGGCTGATTCTCAGGGCTTGCAAGCGGCAATGGTTACCCTGACGTTTCCCCACTATGTCTGGCAGCAACTGGCGGAGCTGCTGGAGCAGCAGAAGATCGCTTTGAAGTACCTGCGTGAGGGGTCGCCATGGATCCGCTTCAAAAAAGCCACGGGCTACCAGGGGCTGATCCGTTCGCTGGAACTGACCCACGGCCAAAACGGCTGGCATCCCCATACCCATGAGTTGTGGATCGTCGATGCCGACACCGATGCTGACACCATGAAAAAGACCGTGCTCGAGCGCTGGAAGTCCAGTTGTGCGCGTGCTGGTCTTCTTGACCTGGACAACGCTGACCAGGTTGCCGCGTTCGAGGCCCATGCGATCGATGTTAAGGGCTGGTGTACGGCCAGTGACTACCTGGCTAAGCAGGATGACAGCCGGCACTGGGGCGTCGACGCAGAAATTGCCAAGGCCTCAACCAAGGCCGGTCGGGCCAAGGGCAAGCATCCGTTCGCACTGCTCTCGATGTTCCAAGCTGGGGATCGCAAGGCTGGGCACCGTTACCTGGACTATGCGGCGGCAATGAAGGGCAAGCGTCAGTTGTTCTGGTCTGCTGGTCTCAAGGCCAAGGTTGGTGTGATTGAGCAGAATGATGAGGAAATAGCCGAGGAGCAGCATGACGACGCCGATTTGCTGGGCCATTTGGAGATCGAAGAATGGCGGCTTATTCGCCAAGCCGGACTGCGAGCGAAGGTATTGGATCTAGCTGAGAGCAACGGTGGTTGGGTCGCTATCCAGAAATTGCTGCGTGAGCTTCGCAATGAGGCTTTGAGCAAAATAGAGCGATTTAGAGACACTCAGAGCAACTTAGAGAAAATTAGAGAAAATCAGAGCGATTTAGAGAGATTTGGAGCCTGCGATAAGCTCAGAGAAGGCACGTTACCGATTGTTTACACAATCGACGCACCAAAGGGGATTCCCCCTTTGAAACCCCTTCTTCGTCACGACGAAGAAGGTGAAGTTGGCTAACGCCACTTCACGTCTTACCCATTTGCTCCATCCTCGGACAGGAAATGTTTTGTGGCCACAAAACCTGTACGTGCACTGTCTTTGGATAGGGCTTCTGGGTTTTGGAAGCGATCAGTTCCGCTTCTT
>NZ_CAXAPN010000071.1:0-4293 GCF_963971015.1 Pseudomonas sp. RA_15y_Pfl2_54 | reverse complement strand
TACGACGCCTACGGCAAAGTCGCCGCCATCACCCTGGCTGGCGAGGACTACCTGGACCAGCCGCTGCGGTTTCAGGGTCAGTATTTCGATGGGGAAAGCGGGCTGCATTACAACCGGCACCGGTATTGCGACCCACGGCTGGGCAGGTATCTGACACCGGACCCGGTGAAGTTGGCGGGTGGGTTGAATCAGTATCGGTATGTGCCGAATCCGACGGGGTGGGTGGATCCGTTGGGGTTGAGCTGCACTCCCTGTCCCGGATCGGGTGTTGCTGATGGCCCCTACAGTGAAATTGTTCCGGGAGGAGGATTAGAGGCCCATGAGTCTCGAGGTGGACATGCTATTGAAAGACATGTCAATAGATCGGAGGCTCAACTGAGAGCTAGACTAATAGCTGAACCGCATATACCTATTGCATCAACATTTCTTAATAGGACAGAGGCTGAAGCTGCACTCTCGAATGTTATGAGGAGTAATAAGATAAAAATTGATGACTTTCTAGCAGGTAACGCAAATAAACTTGTGATTAATGAGCGGGTGTCTGCTCCTGCTGGCGTGGGTATTGTGAGACAGAGCGGAAGGCTGGAACAGCTATTTAGTATCAGATTAGTGCTACGGCGAGATGCAACTTCGCCTCTTGGTTACTTTATTTTGACGGGTTTTGTAAATGACAATTGAAAATTTTCCTAACCTATTCCAGTTTCTCGGGGCCTATTTTCATGAGGACTGGATGTGTGAGTTTGACTTGGCAGATGACGTTATTAGATCGTTCCTAGCAGACTCAGAAGGTTGCGTAGTGGGGGAATTGGTAAAGGAAATTGATGCCTTGTTGGCGATGAAGATGAAAGAAAATGAAATTCGAGATTTTTTGCTGAAGGAAATTGGATGTTGTTACTGTTATTGGCATGAGTGGCAAGATGGAAATACGTGGTTGAAGCACATTTCTGTAGTTATCAGAGAAGCTCCGCACAGTAATATTTAAGTTTTCTTGGATAAGCCTCCATCATTTTTGATCAACAGAAATATTGATTTATGCGTTGCCCCAATGGCTACGACTCCGCGCCGCCAATTGATGCAGCAAAACATGAGGGAAATTTTTATATTCTTGACGGCCATCATCGCGCAGCAACTGCGCGTCAAACTGCCACGAATGCAACCATTAAACTAATAAAATATATCAAAGAACATTATAGAAGTTTAAACAGCATTGAATAAGTGTTAGATTCAGCAAATAATGTCGACCCAGACAGATTGGAGTACCGCAGAAGAAGATGAATGGCCAAAATAAAAATCTGAAAAATACAATAACCGATACCCTCTCAAACATTAAAGTTGGCACGCTGCTGCTTGAAAAGAAATTTGGCACTCCAAATATTATCAGCTTATGGCGTACAAACCAAATAAAACGATGCTGAGAAGTCACTGAAGGCGTTGAATATGAACTACATGGTACTGGATATATTATCCATTTCATCTCTACAGAATCAGTGAGTTCCGACTATCGCGCTGATGGTAGAACTGACAAAATTGATGCTTGGCGCCTATACAATTTTTCCAGCAAAAGGCCATTGAAATATAAAAACACTGCAACGAAAAAAAATATCAAAATTCGAAAAATATATAAATCTAAAAAATCAAACTTAAGCAGCCTTTATGTGCTGATCGACTCCAAAGCTAACGATTAAGTAAATATAACTTCAAGGGGCCTTAGAGCTCAGGCCCCAAAGATCCAGACTCACACTGTCAGAGCATCACCAGAAAAATGGTCACTGCTCATCCTCCATATCCGAATCATCCGAATCATCCAACGGCACCGTCGCATCATCCATCAGCGACCCCGGATCCTCATTCCCCGGATCATTGATATACGGCAGCCCACTCGGGCCTTTCTCTTCCTTGCCTTCAGTTTCGGGAGTCATGGCAAACCTCATGAATTCGGGGGAGTCTATGACGTTCGAAAAGCCCCAGGGCCAATCGTTCCAAAGACTGACCAGCAGAAACGAGAAACCCGGCACACGGCCGGGTTTGTGTTGAATCGTCAATCAATGATGTCGGTTTTTATGTTTGTTCTTATGTTTATGACCACCACCGGAATGAGACTTCCCACCATCGTCACCCAGATTATTGCCGACCGCACCACCCGCCGCGCCACCCAATCCTGCACCGATGGTTGACCCCGTGGAACCACCCAGGCTGTTACCGATCACCGAGCCGCCGGCTGCGCCGAGGCCTCCGCCAATGGCGGCTTCCGTACGATTGCGTTTATTCGCCCCGACGGCACTGCCCGCCGCGCCGCCAACGCCCGCCCCCACAGCCGCGCCTGTACTCCCGCCGAGTTGCCCGCCGACCACGTTGCCCAACGCACCACCCAGCCCGCCCCCTACAGCCGCCGTACCGTCGCCGGCAGCCATTACGCCTTGCGAAACCAGCAATCCGAAAAACAGTGCAGATAATGACAGTCGCATATGAACCTCACAGTTCCCGAATCGGGATAATCCGCCCCAAAGAGGGCCTATGTGAGATTGGAGCCGCCTGCGGAACAAACGTTCACCAACGAAAAAGCCCGATGGAGTGCACCGGGCGTTTAGGTGGAACAGGATTAAACCTATTTCAGGACGAAGACTGACGATCAGTCTCAGTGACGCTTGTGACCTTTCGACAGATTGCTGCCCACCGCACCGCCAGCCGCCCCGCCAAGACCTGCACCGATGGTCGCACCGTTCCTGCCACCGAGGCTGTTGCCGATGATCGAACCGCCGGCCGCACCGACACCACCGCCAATGGCTGCTTTGGTCCGGCTGCCTTTACGCGCCGCCATTGCACTGCCTGCGGCGCCTGCCACGCCAGCACCAATCGCTGCACCATTGCTGCCGCCCATTTTCTGGCCGACCACATTACCCAGCGCGCCACCCAGGCCACCGCCGAGCGCAGCTGTGCCATCTCCAGCAGCCATCGCATTTTGAGCGACCAGAAGCCCAAGAACCAGAGCAGGCAGTGTTAAACGCATGACAAAAACCTCAAAAAACGCGATGAAAAAATTGGCCGGCATTCAATGCTGTCGGCACGCATTCGGCGCCGATTGGACAGCGATTTCGCAAAAGGTTTTATCGCAGGCAAAAAAAAGCCCGCTGGGGAGACGGGCTGGAGACTTGCTTTCTAACGGATGGCTTCACCCTACTTTGATAGACGTGAAAAGTTTGTGAAAGCATTGCCAAGCCACCCGTCATCTGTAGGAAATTTCCAGCCTACTCGTCAGACGCAAAAAACCCCGCTTGTTGGCGGGGTCGCTCGCTGCAGACTATTTTCGGGCTCGAGTCGCGACCCTGGGCAGGAACTTCGCCTTCGGCCCTTTGGGTGCCTTGGACTTGATCTTGCCGATCTGAACCGGATCCTCGCCAAAGCCAGCCTGATAATCGGTCTGGCCGCATCGTACGCAATTGTTCAATGGAAACTCAGCACCATCGTCTTCGATATACGGATCAGTCATACCTTCGCCCCTGAGAAATGGGTCGACACCAGCAAAGCGCTTTTGCCTGAAAAAATATCGACCTCCAAGACTTTTGAGACTAGCTGGTCATTCCTGGACTTGCGGTTCAGATCGACCCATGCCCGACGAGCGGCCTACACCCGCTGACAACAACTTGAACACGGTGACAGCGAAATCTATCGGCCACCGAGTTTGTGCCGATAATCAGCGCAACTTGACCGCTGTCCCTGTTGCGAACACCACAACCATACCGCCCTTGCCCGCTGGCATGCTGATCTCGAAGTCCACTCCAACCAAAGCATCCGCCTGCAAGGCACGCGCTCGTTCCTTGATCTCGTCAGTTGCCTGGATACGCGCCTCTTTCAACGCGCGCTCCAGGGTCTGGGAGCGCCCACCAAAAAAATCCCTCATCCCCGCGAACATGTCGCGAATCACGTTTACGCCCTGCACGGATTCGGCACTAACGACATCCAGATAAGCCGTTATCTGACGCCCCTCAATTGAGGGCGTGGTGGTGATAATCATCCGATCAATCCTTGTCATACTTGAAAAAAAGCGATTATCAACTGAGTCGAGCTTGAGCGCTTGCTCTGTTGATCATCACGCCTAATGCTAGGTCACGAGAAAAGTCGCTTGGATCATAACCCCTGCCTTTGCTGCCTCAGAGATCTACAAAGCCGACCCCCGGTGTCAGGATAGTTGTCGCCTCTCCGGTTTTTCCAAAAAAAGCATATCGGGGGCGGAAAGAGACTGGTCGTGCCGTACTATTCACCTGAACGCAGAGCCGCATTACTTAAGATGCTGCT
>NZ_CAXAPN010000070.1:0-4620 GCF_963971015.1 Pseudomonas sp. RA_15y_Pfl2_54 | reverse complement strand
CTGGAATACTGGCGTAGATGCATAGAGTTCGGAGGCAGCGGAGACTGGGAAAAATTGGAGAAAGCTCTGCGCGATGAGGTGCATCATCAGGCGCAGAGCCTGGAGTAGATTTGTGGGGATCCCTCAGGGGCAGACCACGTTTAACGTAATTCACTGCAATAATAGGTAAAAATTTGCCGTCATTTGTACCTTGCGGCCCGCTAAGCTTTCAGTTCGACCAATTGAAAGGATTCATCGATGCCGCGTAGACCCCGAGTTTTGATACCAGGCGTACCATTGCACTTGATTCAGCGAGGAAACAATAGATCTGTCTGTTTTTTTACCGAGGAAGATTACCTTTTTTATTTGGAGCTTTTGGTCGAGCAGGCTTCTAAAAATAATTGTGATATTCATGCGTGGTGCTTAATGAGCAATCACGTTCATTTGTTAGTCAGTCCTCATAATTCCAACAGCGCAAGCCTGCTGATGAAAGGTGTCGGGCAGCGATACGTCCAATATATAAATCGTACGTATAGTCGCAGCGGAAGTTTGTGGGAAGGCCGGTTTCGTTCATGCCTTGTTGATAGTGAACGATATTTGTTGTGCTGTTATCGTTACATCGAAATGAATCCCGTCAGAGCGAAAATGGTAAATCATCCGGCAGAATATCGCTGGTCAAGTTACCGTTTTAACGCACAATCAGAGCGATCACACATTGTTACCCCTCTTGGCGCTTGGAGTGCAGGGCAGGCAGCCGGCAGATGCTTACCGCGAGCTGTTCAAAAATGACTTAGAGTCAGAGTTGGTTGACCAGATTCGTGACGCGACCAATGGAAATAATGTTTTTGGCGGTTCAAAGTTTGCTGTTGATGTCGAGGCAATGATCGGTCGTCGCGTGCAACGAGGGAGCCCGGGACGGCCAAAAAATCGACCATCTAGTTAAAACGTGGTCTGTCCCCGTTTGTTCGATGGCGCTTTTGGCGCGACCAGTAATCCTACCGCAGGAATTACGAAAGGTTTCGACCTGGGCAATTTGAGTGACATCAGTAAATTCCTGGCGTATTCCGCTGTTCAGGGAGTAACGCAGGCGGGGATTGGTACCCTGATAAATGGTGGCAGTTTCGGCGATAACCTAAAGACGGCAATCGCGTCTCAAGCCAATACTGTCGCTATGGCGACAGGTTTCAACTTCGTTGGCGATTATGTGAAGTTTCCTACGGGAAGTCTCGAGAAGGTACTGGCTCATACGTTGATGGGGGGATTGCTGGCGCAGATAATCGGTGGTGATTTCAAGACAGGCGCAGCGGCGGCAGGTGCCAATGAGGCCTTGAGTGGAATACTTGATGGAATGACTGCGGGTGACAAACAGCTAGAGTTAATGGCTTCCCAACTCACCGGCATTTTGGCGGCAATTGCGGTGGGAGGTGATGTGCAACTCGGTGCCGACATCGCTAAAAATGCTACGGCATTCAATCGCCAGGGGCATGAAGACGAGGAACATGCAAAAGAAGAAGCCCGGAAAGGCGATTTCAAGAAGGAACATCTGGATAAAGCGACCTGCTACATGATTAAGTGCTGGGCAGAGTATGAGCGGGGGAGTCCGAAATACCGTGCAAATTACCTGACGGAAGCCGACATGGTGGGGCTCAGTAATGAGCTGACGTGGGCGGATGCAAAGCGTGATAAAGGACTGTTTGATTATACATACTTTGATTCGCTATCAGATTTCACGACTCGAGATGGTCTTCCCGTTGCAACGGATGTTCTGAAAACCGGTTTGGGCCTTGGATCAACGGCTTCGGGAGCAACGCTTTGCGCGACAGCAGCAGGCTGCGTTTTTGGTGGTCCGATGGCGGTTTTTGGTGCGGGTAACACTTTTGAAGATGGGTCAGGCTTATACAATCATTTCTGGGGTGATGAACCGTCTAGTTATAACCCGGTCAAGGATGCGTTTTATCAAATTCCGGGAGGATACGGGCCTGCCGTGTATAGTGGAGCTGATTTAGTGTTCTCTGCAGGAGCAGGGTTTGTAAAGGTTCCGTTGAAAGTCGTAGCGTCAGATGGCCTGAAGTCGACATCTTTATTCGGTGTAACGGTGAGGCAGTTCGACAATAATAAATTTATACCGCTCACAGGTATCGGTTTGCCTTATGGCTCGGCACTGGGTGTGTACATAGGTGGAGTGGGCGGAAAAGTGTTTGACTTTTATAAGGAGGCTAGCGGTGCGAAATAAAAATATTATTCTAAGGGGGATTATTTTCTTTAGCGTGATCGGATTTGTTTGGTCCGCGTTTCTTCTGGTATCGTTGGTTGTGGTTTTTTTGCTTATGGCAGTTTTGTATCTGTTTTTTGAACCGGATTTCAACGTGGTATTCAAGTGGCTCGGGCTGCCTCTATCAGTTCTTCTGTCAGTGCGTTGGATCTACAAGAACTTTTATAAAGTAAAAGGCTATGTGGAGGGGTGAGTGTTTGTTTTTCTCTTCCCCCCGGTGTCCTTCAAGATAGAGCCAAACGTAACCTGCTCCTGGAAGAGGGAGAACCTACTTGTAGGTTTATCAACAACCCACCTCGAGAACACAAAAATTTGTGCAGTTGAGGGAATTCTTGACTCTTTCAACGGGCAAGAACCTTGGCTGGCTGGATTCAGAGTTACGTTCGAGACCGGTGACTCATTAATCTACCTTAACCAGGGCGACGATGCCGTCGTATTGATTAATGCGCTACCGCCAGTCAGCGTTGGCCTCGAAACCCGCTTCGTTACCTCAATTTGATGAACGCCTTGGCGTCGATAGCAGCCTAGGGGGAGAAGATGAACGAAGAATTCAGCTATGTCTGGCTATTGCCGCTGCTTGAGAAACCTTTCGAAACAGCTGCACTCGATTTGCCTGATGCGGTAAGAGCCCTTAGCAAAAAATATAAGCTACCTGCCGACATAGCGTTGCAGCCGCTGGTGATCACAGCTTTGATGTCGCAATCCGAATATTGGTCGGGACTGGCGCTTAAATGGCTGGAGGATGGCATTCCTATAGACATTCCGCTGACCGCGCTCTTGGCTCATTGCGCCGAGGACAAAACGTTGTCTCAGTCTCGCCGTCATAGAGCACGCAGGCTTGTCGGCCGGAAAAAATTATGGGGCTGAATCCTATGTCTGGCTGTTATCGACCGACTCTGTTGAAAAAGTCGGCTTCAGTTTTCACGGCAGAAAAGTTCGTGCCTGAGATTGAAGTCTGTGCTTTGGGCAAACGGAATTTTTCAACAGAATCGACCCAAAGCGGCCAGTCGTGAAGGCAACTTGATCGTACTCCCTGCAATTCTGTTCTAACCGTCAAACGTGTCTATTATGCTGTCTAGTCGCTTCAGAAAGGGATGTGAATTGCGGGCAGGGGCTTAGAAGAGTCGCTGGAATGTGTATAGCGCTAAGATTAAAGTGGTCGAATGGAACCAAGCACCGAGCGGAAAATATTTGCCAAGATGGGAAGTTACTCAAAAGCTTTCGAGGGAAATGTTCCTCAGTCTGCGCTGATAGGTTAGGGTTGAATTGATGAAAAGTTATCAAGGTAATATTTCTAAAGAATCATTGAATCTGTTTGTTTCAGATATTGGCTCCGGAGAGTTTTTTTCATATGTGGGAAGCTCGGTGTCATTAGAACAAGCAGTTGCGGTTCTAGGTTTGCTTTCTCCTGATTTTATTGAGTCTGACGGCCACGTTTTCTGGCTGCCTAACGCTCAGCAATACGATCCGCAAAATTTTTCTTTAATGGGACTGGTCGAAACTAGAGCTGGCGTGTGTGAAAAAAGTGTGTCGCGTAGAGATATTGAACGATATAGAAATATTTTCCCTATAAGTCAATTTTTTATAAAGTGGGAAGATACATCGAGTCGCCCTATATTGAAAGTTGGTTTGTCGGAGGAGGATTATCGTCTTTGTCATTTATTTGCTGAGCAGATAGTCAGATATTGGGCGCGCGCATTATCAGAATACTTTCCAGAGAAGGTGTTTCAGTTTGAAGTTGCTGATGATCTTCTCGATGAATATGGAGTTTGCCTGACATTCTGGCAGTCCTAGCAGCAAACTCCGAGCCAAGGGGGTGTAGAAAGGCTTCACAAGACATTCCAAGCATTGAAGCTAGACGGTTCGACGCATCTACATCTTGAGACTGTAGATGTGCGCTCGCGCAGGGGATCAGACCAAACTTCTGTGACTAGGAGTCTTTTGCTATTTGACGTAGCCGCCGAAATTGTGGGGACGAAATCAAGTGACAGTCCCCATGCTAGTGCCAATCAACGCCGGATCTAGGCTCATCAATGGAATCGCTGACGGTCTACTTTTGGCCGATTGCCGCCCGTCACAAAAAGCTATGCTCCTGAGTGGACACCCTCAGCCAAGATCAAAAAGCAGCTCGCCTCTTTACTGCAACGGAACATATATGTCCGTTTGCCATTGATCTTGCGGTGTTTGCGGATACACGCTCAGGTAATGGAAGAACAGTGGTTGATCACGCAGTTCTTCGCCACCGGCGTTTTTCAAGGTTGTTGTCGCGTCGCCGTCTAACTATGCCGCTCTTTTCTTGGTCTGCTGCTGCCGATCCGGGTTCAACATCACAGTGCCCATCGGCTCCCAGTTTCTTGTCTGGCCAGACC
>NZ_CAXAPN010000069.1:0-5273 GCF_963971015.1 Pseudomonas sp. RA_15y_Pfl2_54 | reverse complement strand
TCACGCTGAAACCGGTGTTGCCGTCGTCGTGAATGAAACCGTATGGCATGCATACGCCCGGGCCGTTGGGTACTTGGTAGAGGTCGCGGGCTTCAAATCGGGCGACGAGATCTTTGATCCTTTGCGCTGCATTCTCGGTCGGTTTGTTCATATGGAAGTAAAACACCCGGTTGTTGCGCCAGAGGAGAAACTCGTAGGGTGTGTCTTCGCTACCCAGAATATGAGCGTCAGGGATGCCCAAGTCGTGTTCATAGCCTTTGGTTCTTTCTATTCGGATTTCCAGAGCCGCAATCTCGGCTTCACGGGCTTTTACGATGTCCGCTGAGTAACTGCGCTTGATCGTTTCCAGCAGACTCTTTTCTGTTTTTAGCTCTTGCTCGAGGTGTTTTTTGTAGAGTTCGGTATCGTGAAGAATAGCGTTGCGGGCTCTGTCGAATTTTTCGCGTGTTGTAACATCACTCACTCGTATAGTGAGTTGGTCATAGTCGTAACTGACATAGTCACTCACGGCGTGGATTTTTTTTGAAAACGTATGTCCACCACCACTATCTATTCGACTGTCTTCAATTCTGTAGGTCGCCCATTCAAATGACTCCGGCGCCTGAAACGTTGTGCGGCCGAGACATTCTTGGTAACCGGGGTCTGCCAGTGCTGACTGCATAGCAAACAACAGAGAGGTATAAGCGATGGTCACGCGGATCATGAATTGTGCTCTTGTCTCGGAGAGGTTTCGTTAGCGCTGGCGAAATGCACATCTGATTTTTTGTTTTGATTGTGCGCAATGATCGTCAGGTTCAATCCTGAGTCATTGTTCTCACCTTTAGTCCAGTTGATGGGTAAGGCCGTAATGAATCCTTCAATCCCTATTGGCGCAGGGTAAGTCTTTACGTCAGCTAACGTCGTGCTTTCCCAAAAAGATATCTCGTAGGGTAACGCCCCCGTAAGCTTACCTCCAAGGCTTGGGTCCAACGTTGAGCCATACACCCACGTTGGCCATATTGAGGCTGGGAATCCGTTTCGGTATTTTTTCGCTGTTGACTCTTCTATCACTTGTAATCGGCTTACATTCTGAGGAATGAAGCTGAAGGATCGTTCGTAGGCCCTTGAATTGTTATTGGCCCGTTCCTGAATAGCCTTCCACGTCTTTTCGGCCGCAGGTTGATCCAGCGAATCTCTCAATCCAGTGAAAGCAGGGACAGAGCTTTTTTTGGTTTGGCTTAATCCAAAATGCTTCTTCCACAAGTCCTTGCGTAATTGGTTGATGGTTTTTCCCACTTTTTGTGGGTGTTTGCCATCTAGGAGCACGTTGACCGATTCACTGTCACGCAAAATCACGGCCAGTTCCGAATCACGGTTACCGCATTGACTGCGGTCGTTTATGTTTGCACTGCCTAGGATGGCTACACGGTCATCGGCGATCAACAATTTGCTGTGAACGTAAATTTGCTCAGTCACGATTTTCCCGCCCCCGAGTTTGTCCCAGGTTCGCAAGTTAAGTAGGGTCAAATATTGGGTCCAGTTTTGCTGGGCATATACGGGCTCATCGTTGATGTCTTTGCGCTCAATGATTTTCGCGGCTTCCTCCCGGGTCGCGCCACGATCCATCATTGCTTTCATCGACATATGTCGCTGAACACGCTTGACCAGACTCTGCTCACCAAATACCAGACTTTGCATGGTCAGGTGAATCTGATGCATGAGGTTCAGCACATTCAATGCGCCCTCCGGGTGTACCGGCAAAATCAGGTACACGTGAAATGGGCGGTTTTCTGTAATCGCTCGCCCAATCCGGTCGGCGAGTGCTTTGCCGATGCTGTTGGTGAGCTTTTGTTCTTTCCCCAACTTTTGGGTCAGCCAGCCCTGCGCATTGGTTTGCCAGATGGAAAGGAAACTGTTGAGAAACTTGTGTGCTTCTTCCCCAGGTTCCTTCCCGATGGCATTGACTTCCTTCCAGTCGATTTTGGTGAAGTCCTGATCTTCGAGAGCTTCGCGCAACTTAACCCGGGCGACGTAGCCCTGGTGCAGGGTGGCCGGGTCGCGCAGGCTGGCCATCGGCCCCGAAAGTTGGCCGTCTTCGGACAACTCTGCCTCATCCCCAAAATCAGTCTGAAAAAACTGGTTCTCGATGTAAATGAAGTGTTGGGCACTGGAAATGGTTTGCAGCATGGCGCGCAGGCAGTTGTCCTGAACGCCTCCAGTGTTGAATCCGGCGGGCAGCGGCAAATTCACTTTGGCTTTGCCTCTGCCCTTGGCTTCCTGGCTGCTCATGGTGGCCGAAGCACTACGCAATACCTGTACGCTGACTTTGCCCGTCAGGAGGGCTGGCGGTGTCGGTAATGTCGCAGCCTGGTCGATCCATACTGGCTTGGGCATCGGCAACTTCAGGTTGATCTGGTTGCTGGCGTCCAGGTGGTGGGGCAGGCCGGCGCTTCGGGCGAGGGTATTGACCCATTCCATCAGGGCAACGATCACGTTGGTTTTTTCCAGGCTCTTTATTTCGGCAATGTAGGCTTGCTGACCGTTCCAGCGGTCGATGAAGTTGCGTGACAGGTCATAGACAGACGGACCTTCGATGCGGCTGTGAACATCCTGCCAAGGCATTCGCGGCTGGTCGTCGGCCAATCGGCTGTAGTCCGACGAGGCCAGTGGCTGTGGTGTGTGTTTGAGATAGGCGAACGGCTCCTGATGATTTTCCAGACGGTTTTGCAGCAGCGCGTAGAAGTGCCCGAGCAACGAGGTGGCGATCTGGCCGATGTCGCTCAGCCAGCCCATTTTTTCCGCCGGCATGGCATCGTAGCCTTTGTCGCAGAACATGGCGATCATGCGTCCGAGGTCGGTCGTGCTCATCCATTTGTTGATCAGTTCGTAGCTCTTCAGGCGCAGCCCCGCCTGCAACTCTTCTGCACTGGCCTCCACCTCCCGTATCCAGACCTGTGCCTGGCTTCTGAGCGGTTCGGCAATGGGCAGGCGCGTCCAGTTGTGTTTGATCAGTGCGGTGATCTGGCGGATGGCGGTGTCGATCAGATACTGCCGGGGGGAGGCCAAAGGGTCGATGGCCCCCACGTACTCCTTCAGGCTATTGCCACCTTTGGCCATCCAGTCGAATACCGGCAAGGGCGGGCTGGCAAAGAAGTTCTGTACGGTCGCGCCGATATTGATCAGGGTGTCGCGCCGGAGCAGTTCGAGCTTGATGTTGACGCTGTCAGTGCCCAGGGTTGCGGCGGCGATGGGTTTGGATAGATCGAACAAGCTGCCAAGGAGCAGGCCTGTACGACTGACATGTTTGTGCATGTCCATCCAGCCCAGATGCGGAATTCCCGGGTTGTACGCGTCGTTGCCCTTGCGATCGCGGGCATCAAGGCTGAAGTTGTTGTCATCACGACGCCCGTAAGCCAGATCGATGCCGCCGACGTAGCCGATCTTGTTGTCGATCACCACGCATTTCTGGTGGTGAGAAAACGTTGAACCCAGGCCTTTCATGTCGCTTTGCTGGATGGCCGGTGTACAAAATGCGCGTGCGCCGCCGAGCCCTGCGTTGAGCTGGAATACCGCGAGCATGGTTTCGAAGTCGTGGGTGCCGACGCTAGCTGCGGGACTCAGCCACGGCATGACGAAGACTTTGAGGGTCGGCGTTTTCACCAGTGCGGCGTGCAGGCATTCCCAAAGGCTTTGTTTGCCGTCCAGCGTGACGTCGTAGTTGATTTGCCAGCCCGTGATGAAAATCGAGGTTTGGGCATTGCCGATTTCAGTGGCCAGATCCTTGTAGTAGTCCTCGCCGGTGGTGAAGAAACGCACGTCATTGCCGCTGCGCTTGGGTGCGAAGGCCGACTCGTCCTGGATGAAGAAGTCCGGCGCGTTCACCGCTGGCAGGGCCTTGCCCTGAGCTGTATTGATCTGGCTGATTTCTTTGTGGCGAATGCCGTTGTAAGGCGTTGCTGAGTCCGTCATGGTCATTCGTCCCTGGTTTGCAACTGGTTGTACGGATTGCCGTCGGCGAGCAGATCCTGTTTGCTGCGTTCACTGTTCGCCGTACTGATCCGGCCATGTTTGGCGCTGTCGTGAAAGTCGAGGGCGGCGAGGGCGAAGCGCTCCTTGTCGGCTTCCGAGGGTTCGTCATGCAGCGCCACTGGCACGCGTTGCCCCGGATAGCAGAGCCACAGAGGGCCCTTGGTCGCATAGGCTTGGGACAACTTCAAACGCTGGGTTTCATCGATGTTGACCCGTCCGTCGTCGTCGGTTTGACCTTCTAGCAAGGGGGCCTGCTCGCCGTCCTGAACAATCGACCAAGCGGTGTGTGCCAACGGGAAACCTTCGTCCCCCGGGACGTCAGTCAACTTGATATCGAAGAAATACTCCCTTGGCTTGGCCGGTGGTGCGATGACGCCGGGTTGGGCGGTGTCGAGCAAATTACCGGGTTTGGCTGACGGCGGTGGTATCGGCAGTTTCGGCAGCAAAATCGCAATCCCTGACCCGGTTCCCGCAGCCCCCCCGGCATTGATTTTCACCACCGGCCCAACCACCGTCACGCCGCCAGCATCAAGCTTGATAAAGCTACCGCCACCCAACACGGTCAATTCCGTTCCCGCCTCGATCACCATTTTGTCGCCAGACTTCAGGTGGATTTCTTTCCCGGCATGGGTCAATTGAGCGGTTCCGAGTTTGATGTGCTGGTTTTGGGTCACGGACAGGTGATCGTCGGCCTTCACTTCAATTTTTCGGTCGGCAATCGTGGTGCGGTGCTCTTCGGCCTTGAGTTCGGTGTAACTGTTCTTTTCGACCGTATCGTGACGTTCATTCCCGACCCGAATCTTCTGGTCATGCTCTACGTTTTCATCCCAATCCCGCTGCGCATGAATGTAGATCTGCTCCGCACCTTTTTTGTCTTCAATGCGCAATTCGTTGTAGCCGCCGCCACCCGGGGAGCTGAGGGTTTTGAACACGCTACGGGTCTTGTTCGCCGGCAGTGCGTACGGCACCGGGTTTTCCTTGTGGTACAGGCAACCGGTGACGAGGGGTTGGTCGGGGTCGCCTTCGAGGAAGGTGACCAGCACTTCCATGCCGATGCGCGGGATGGAGATGGCGCCGTAGCGGTCGCCCGCCCAAGAGCTGGAAACGCGCAACCAGCAGCTGGTTTTGTCGTCGGCCTGGCCTTCGCGGTCCCAGTGGAATTGCACTTTGATGCGGCCGTATTGGTCGCAGTGGATTTCTTCGCCTTTGGGGCCGGTGACGTGGGCGGTCTGGCTGCCGAGGACGCGGGGTTTCGGGTGTTCGAG
>NZ_CAXAPN010000068.1:0-5663 GCF_963971015.1 Pseudomonas sp. RA_15y_Pfl2_54 | reverse complement strand
TCGTTGGGTTTTACAACAACGAACGGCTGCACTCAAAACTGGGGTATCTGCCGCCGACCGTTTACGAGCGGGCGATGGCATCGAAACCACCTATCGAGGTGTCCGGAATTAGTTGACCACCACAGTAGGCATATCCAGCCGAACGAGGTCGGGTGGCCTGACTCGCCCATGCAACGGCACATTGCTGCCGGTCCATCAGCACCACATTGTGCCGACACCCTGCACTCACTAGCTTGCGCAGCAACACCTCTTCGTAAAACGGCAATGTCGCGTTGTAGGTGGTGATCAGCGAAGCTTCATACCCTCCTCGCTTGATCACCTCCAGAATCGAAACGCCTTCAGACACTGGCCACCTCCATCAGGCTTTTACCTGGATCGGTGAGTCGTGTCTTACCTCCCTCACGAGTCAGCAGTCCCAGGTCTCGTAAAATGCGTACTGCCTGCCTGAATCTAGGAGTGGTCTGAGTGGGTACTGGAACGTGAACGCAGGCAACCTCCACCCCAAGCTCCGATGGGTGAAGCTGAAATGTTGATCGACCTGACTGCCTGAGCTTGCGCAACGCCACACGCAGGTGAGTGTTCATGCACCAGAGCATCAAATCGCTCGTCACTTGGCGCACTGACATCGTCTGCCAATCGGCGGCACGATGACGGAAGCTAACCAAATTAATCGGGTAATCCCGCAACGAATCCGCAGTAATCGCCAGGCCTGAATAGGGTTGCTTCGTCAAATCATCGCGCGCAACGAGCATGGCCAATAGTTCAAGGCTTCTGGCGAGTAATAGCGGGACTTTCGCGCCACCACGCCAGCCAGCAATCAACTGCTTGCCGAGTTGAATTTCATGTCCCATGTCTCCCCAATCAGCTACAGCCGGTCCCAACACGCTCGCGTGCTCCACAAGGTCTGAGAAGGTCTCGTACTCAAGCTCATTCAAGACTTCATCCATCTTGTCAGAGCCAACAAACCAGTCAGAGAAGGCTTCAATCGAGCCGAACTTCCCTCGTTCCTCGGACGTCTGCGGCTGTAGCTCCGTTAAACAAATCGAGAGGATGGTCTGAAATGCCACAGAGAGAAGATCGTTACGCACATAGACGGCCCAAAGTGCACAGGTACTTTGCAGCGTCGGAGGGATAGTCCAGGGCAGCCCTCCGGGCAATACGCGGGTGTAGGCGCAAGCACGAAAAACCTCTTCAGAGAGATCCTCGTCATCCGGAAGAGCACTCGCCAGTTGCTGGATCAGTGCCAAGCTCCGGCGGCGTTGCTCGCCCTCCTCCCCATACCGAACTTTTTCATCGAAAAAGATATCGGTCAGGTGCTGGCACTCCGCGGGACTTGAAGGGATGTTACAAGCGCAAAAACCACTGAGTTCATCCAGATCCGCCAGCGTGATCTCGTCACCTTCAATCTTCCCCCAGAAAAGCGTTCCTGCAACGTTGGTGTCGAAGTCTTGCGCTAATAGACTGCCGTATTCTGTGCTGTACCTGGTCCATGAGGTTGTAGACGACTGCATGATCATCAGATTGGCCAAGGTGCCTGCGTAGTACTGAGAAAGCCCTCCCAACCTATTCACAAAGTACCGGTCCTCCATGGAATCGGTCGTTGCGTACTGAGATAAAAGCAGGACTCCCCCAGCCTCCAAGCGAGTCAATGCTGTAACGAGCTTGTTGCGACCAACCATCGCGATGCCATGTCGCTCATCATCTTGATCATCGACTTGGGAGTGTCGCTCGGCAATCAGCGTGAACAAGCAATCTGCACGCCGGAAACGCTCAACAAAATGCGCAGGGTCATCTTTCGAATAGCGCTGGTCGTATGACCAAACCAGCCAGGGATAGAAGGAGTAATAACGCGCCCGATCGGTCACGTTAGTGATGCCCGGCAGCAACTGGCCATAGATCATTCCACAGGGCGCCTGCGTGCCTAGGTGATCGATCCCTTTACTCGCGGAAGGCGGCTTCAACCACCCGGTGGTGAGTTTCATTGACGTTTAATCCTTCAAGACGCCAGATAGCTTTTCTGAATGTCATCGGTATAGTGGCATAGCGCCACTCAAAAATGACAAGGATGTTCCGTTGAAGTATCTGTTCGATCTGTTCAAGTCCTATGCTGCCACATTGCTACAAGTCACCATCACCCTTGGCGTAATCGTAGTCTTTGCCTACTGGGCGCTCATCATCAATTTTTACCCCACCGGTATAACGATCACCGAAAGCTTGCTCTTCGTTTTTGCCGCAATGATGTTCGGGATTTTCTACGGCCTCTGGTACTTGCTCGCGCTGGGAGCGGTTCATGGGCTCTTCCATTGGCGCTCGGATAAGATCAAGTTCGATTTTGGCCTCTTTATTCTCGGTGTCGCGTTAGCACTGATACTCGGCATCGCTGCTTGGGCGGCCCAAAGTGTGAAGGTATTGGCTCCTCTCTTGGGTGCCATGATCCTATTAATCATTCCTTGGTACTGGAAACCGCTGCCGCTTTACACGCCAGTGGCGCGAGTGCAAGAGCATCAGCGCCTTAAGATTCTGATCGTGGCGATTGCAATCGTGTTGCCAACGATTTTCGTGCCTGACTTGACAGCGAACATCATTTCCAACTCTATGCAGCGCCTTGGCTTCCGGCAGATGGATGTGTCGGTCACCCTAGATTCGACCAATCAGAAAATCATTAAGAGCGTAGTGGATGAGTTAGACCTCACGCTACATAGCTGTGGGAACAACGGTCACCCCGAGCAGGTTGTGCACCATGTGAATGTTCTCTGGCATGGAATGGGCGAACGCACGCTGATCGAGATGCCGTTTCTTACTGACAGCAGCGGATCTCCGTATCAGTTCGAATTGAATAGATCGGGCGTGAATGTGGTTCGTCGCCCGGGTGACAAGGCAGGTATTCCGTTGTGCTTTACGCTTGGCAATGATTTGTTGTTCGAAAGCTTAGCTTCCACCCTGACGCCAGAAGGTACGGCAGCCCTGACGGCCTTTGCAGAGAAAGTGAAAGGATACTTGGAGGAATCAAAGCGCCAAGTCGTCGCGATCACCGTCACAGGCCATACTGATCGGAACCCGGTCCTTGCTTCTAACGACAGCAACCAGCAACTGTCACGTCGCCGGGCGGAAAGTGTCGTCGAGCAGCTCAAAACCCTTGGGGCTGGATTGCCAATCCATATCAAGGCGGCGGGGTCGCAAAAGCCGGTTTCGAGTTGCGCACGTGATCTTCCCAAGTCAGAGCTCAAGGAGTGCTTGGCAATGGATCGTCGCGTGCAGATCGTTATCCAGACGAAAGCGATTAAGTAAGCGGCCTTAAACTAAAATAAGGGCAAACCTCTGCCCTGTGAAGGAAGTACATGAATAAATGGTTCAAGAGCCGCATTATGTGGCTGACAGTATTGCCTACTTTGATAGCTCTCGTGACTGTACTGTAGAAAACAGCAGCTATCTCTGGCCCACTTTTGCAGTACTTGTTTCCGCCTAAATCATCCGAAGGCGTTAACCCGGCACTGCTTGGGAACTGGTACGAGGAGTTCGAGTTCCCTGACCGTGGTTTTACTATCCATTTCCAAGGCACCATCCAGTACTTCAGGAATGCTTGGTTTGCGATTAACGTTTGCATCCATTTCGAGGTGTAAGAACCCCTGTGGTCAGTAGTGATTAGTCACTCAGATATAACACTTACAAGGGCGATGCCTAACTCCTACTAATGATGAGTGTCTTCTTGCTTGCCCTCTGCAGCTAGAGGGATGACTACCTTATGCGCACTGAAATACATGGCAGAATAGAATCGTGCCATCATTTTGCCCTACACTGCCCTCCTCTCACGCTTTGAAACCGGCAGGTGTCGGTACGTGAATAAGGAGATTCTGGTGTTTTTCAACGCTCGCCGCTGTTTCGCTCTGAGTACCATCACTCTCGCTTCCCTCAGCCTTACCGGATGCTTCACTGAGGAAATCGATTCACGTCAAACCCAAGAAATTCGTGGTTTGATTTACAAAGTCCACGCAGACGACCCCTTTACCGGCCGCATCCTTAATTACCCCATGTCGGTGCTAGGGCTGTTCAGCGTTGGAACTTGCTCAATAGACGTCAAAAAGGGTCTGCCTGACGGAGAAATGCGTTGCTCGGACAATGCAGACAAACTGCTGGCTGTTGGTGAATTCAAAGCTGGTAAGCGAGACGGCAAAGAAGAAAAATTCGATGCTAAAACCGGCAACAAGATCGCAGAGGGTAACTGGAAACGGGGTGTCCAGGATGGGCTGCAAGAACAGTTCAATCCTATAAACGGCAATCGAACGATTGAGGTGCACTACACCGCCGGCAAAAAGGACGGCCAAGAGCGCGCTTGGGATGAACAGGGGAAAGTACTCATTGCTGATCTTGAATGGAAAAATGGCAAGCAGGCCGGATTCGACAATCGCGGAACCCAGCATCGGACGTATTTAGAGGGTGAGTATCACGGCCAGCAAAAAGATTATGGCCTTGACGGTAATCGCTTCTACGTTTCGCATGAAGAAAACTATGAAAATGGCCACCTCCATGGCACTCAAAAGCGCTTCAATGCGCGAGGTAACGTGACTGAGCTCAGCGAGTTCGAGCACGGAAAACTGAAATCGCGAACCGTTGACGAGTACGGAAGCTTCGACGGAGAGCACCTTCATCACGTTAGTCGTTTGGCCATCAAGGAAGACGTCAATGAGTACATCGCTAGTGATCTCAGCAACGATGGCCTAGAGCAGTACTGGGACAGCAAAGGCCATCTGATTCGAGAGCTGCAATGGAACAAAGGAAAGCTCGTCAGTGCGACCGCAACGATCTGGGTCGGCGACAACCAGATAAGCCAATACCAAGGGGTTGCTCGACCGGGCTACGAGAGCCACCAGGATGACGTGGTCAAGCATGGTCAAGAACGCATTTATGGCCGCAATGGGGAACTGGAAGCTGTAGTGGTATGGAACGCAGGCAAAGTCACCAATACGATCGTAAATCTTCCTTCTGATCGCCGTAGCCAATACCCTGGCAAGATGGCCATGCTTGATCGTAATGTTGGCTGGGGAAATCCAGTGGAGGAAATTCCGGATTTCGAAACCCCTAGCCGTTACGGTGGCGGCGGCTTTGCTATCGACTACGCAACAATCGTTGATGTTCCCACCCCGGGACAACCCATCCAAAGCCAACCCACACAAAAAGCGGTTCTAGCGGCAGCCCCTAGCGGCAATAACGTAGACGCCTGCGTGCAACAGAAGGTAGATGCCGTTCACGCCGAAGATCCTGATGCACTGGTGCGTGCCGACATGCTTGATGAGTTTGAGCAGGACTGCCAGTGAGCCTCCGCAGGAATGGTTTTGTTGAGCGAGATATTCAGTCAGGGGGGATCTGAAGACGTCCCCTTCTCATGACCTCTTCGGTATCCACACGCGATATCGAAGAGGTTGAAGCTCTCTCCTAGCCGATATGAAACTACCCTAGTAGCGATCCGAGCCGTCACTCCAATTTGGAGGGTCGCCGTTAGTACAAGAATCAATTATCAAGGACAACAGTAAGCGTCTGGTGGACTTGCCCCTACCAAACCGGACACCAACTCCCCGTTAAATTGATGCTGCCGCTAAGCGCCTGAACTCCCTCGGTGAGCGATAGTTCAAGGCGCTGTGTGGATGCTGCTCGTTGTAGTGCTCGAA
>NZ_CAXAPN010000067.1:0-9453 GCF_963971015.1 Pseudomonas sp. RA_15y_Pfl2_54 | reverse complement strand
CATCGTTGGGTTTTACAACAACGAACGGCTGCACTCAAAACTGGGGTATCTGCCGCCGACCGTTTACGAGCGGGCGATGGCATCGAAACCACCTATCGAGGTGTCCGGAATTAGTTGACCACCACACGAACCATCCTCATCCTCTGGCTGATTAGAGTCCTTTCCACGTCCGACCGGCGCTGGCCTCCAGCGATCTGTTGCAGATCCTGGAATGTCAAAACTCCCGGCGTCTCGTTGAGCACTTTCAGCGATCCACGTTTGCTTTCTTAAGTCTCAGCAATTCACCGGGTGTGTTCACTACTACTTCTTTCGACACGGCGGGCGGCATCGTTACCAATGATGGTGCCAGTGCGCTTTCCTCATCATCGCCAAACAGTTTCTCAAGGTCTTTACCGAAAGCCTTCCAGGTAAGCTCATTCGTTTTTGCTTGTCTCTCGCGCATGCTATTACAGCCATGCAATAAACCATCGTGCTCTTCAAGACTTCTGAGGAACAATGCGCGGGACAAAGCGAACATTTCCAACAAGCTTTCCCGCATACCGTCTTGAGCAAATATTTTTGCAAGTTGAGTTTGCCAATGCGCCTTGTTAATCACGTTAGGAGCACCTGCCAGCTTTATTCGAGCTTCTGCTACTCGAACAATTAAGTTATTTTGAAGGCCGGTTCTTGCTTCGGCGGTGACACGTAGCGCCTGAGCATCCTTCCTGAGTTGGGCGCTACGTTCAATTTCTTCATTGATTTTATCCTGGTCGATGGTGGCAGACTTCGCTAAGTCATTCCAAGACGCATCGGTACGTTTGGCTTGCCCTTCCAACTCAGAGGCTTTTTGATTGATCCGTTGGCTTTCCTGTGTCACTTTGGCGAGCTGATTTTGCAGGGCAATGTAAGTTTCTTTGTCGGCGTCAAAACAAGCCACGAGCTCCCGTAGTTCTGGTGCTAGGTTGGCTCGATCAATAGTGGTGAGTTGCATGTCAATGTTCCTTAGTCATTTAATTAATGTTGGGGCGTCAAAGTGTGGGCTACGCTAAAGCACTCGTTTGCCCGGCTTGGATTTGTTAGTCAGCTCTCGACGTTCTCTAGCTTCATTCGAAAAAAATATCATCTTCCGCTTCGCTCGCTCCAGGTTGGCTGCTAACGCCTTACTACGCAGTTGCGACGGCAGTGGCACAGATGCAGTACGATAGGAGGCTTTGTTGGCCCGTTTGGAAAAATAAAGTTCCTGAGTTCCAAGGCTGGCAGGTTCATCAGTGACGGCCAGACCGGTCATGTAAGCACGTCCAGAACCCGCAAAATTCGGAGTGATCTCCACGCTGGAAAACAGCTTTTCTCCGTCACTATTTAACTTGAGTAGTCGGGAGTTTGGTTTCATCTGTACCTCTAGTGCAACTTGGCCCTTTCCAAGTGAGGTGTCGCCGTCAATCAGGCGTACGGCGAAGACAGTCCCGTGGGCACCATTACAGCGTTGATGCTCAACCCAAATAACAGCGGTATACGTCGATGGCTTGTAGGTTTCTGCACAGTCGCGTAGTTCCTGTGGTTTGATTTCTCTGCCGTCGGCAGTTGGGCCGCTGATGGCGACACGCTTCCAAGAAGAAACAAGTGATCGGGGCATTAAGCGCCTCCCTAAGTGATATGGTTAATTTCTTTGAATGCGGTCAGTATGAAGTTGCTCAATATGCCTTTATTGCATGTTAATATTAACACAATTCAATTGATTGTCTGACATGTAGAGTTGATCTTTATGCGGGTTTATTGCAGAGAGTGTGGAAGTAAGGCGCTTATTACTGAGGAAGAAAAAATGTCGTCAGTATTTTCAAAGCTTTACTGTCAATGTACGAACGCTAGGGAGTGCGGTCACAGCTTTGTTGCGCATATTAACTTTTCGCACACTCTTAAGCCTTCAGCTATTAAGCCGTATAACTCTCTGCTTGTGCGTTTGTGTGAGCTGCCCAGGGATCAGCAACTTCAGATGTTCGAACAGTTAGAAGTTTCAAAGTGAGCTGGAGTTATTTAACTGACTTAAATTCCGAATAAGCGAAAGGCCCCACCATAACCGCTTGGGGCCTTGTTTGTTTGGGTCGATCAGCTAGTACCGCAGTTGTCGAATAACCAGTCTTTCTGACCCGCCAGTTCGGCCACTTGGACGCACATCGGTGTGATCTGCCGGAGCAGGCCCTGCGCGATTTGGAGCTGCTCCCGAAGCTTGCGGTTTTCGTCTCGCAGATCGGCGATTTGCTCGGATTGCCGGATCATCATTTCGATACCCGCGATAAACGCCTGGCTGCCGGTCGCTTTCCCCGTCATTGCCTTGGCTTGCAGTATCAAAAAGGGCGATGGGTCTCGGATGGTGAGTACCTTTTTCTGCTCTCTCATTGCGTTTTCCTTGCTAGCAATTCTTAACCTGGCGCGCAGATCGATCGCGAAAAGTGATAGCAGTTTTGTCGACGCTGACGGGGGTAAAACTGCTCGCCAAGTGGCGATGCGTTCACTGGCTTTGTCGTGCCAGGATGTCCGTCACCTGGATTGCTATTTTTTCTAGATCAGCATCCCGACATTCCGTCAACAAAAAACACTGCCACCCCCCTTATACCGCGTCTAATTTCAAAAACTTGAGGGAACACGGGAACTCGGGATCAACCGCTCTAGAATGCGGCTTTCAGAGCATCTGGCCGTTCCCGCGTTTTTTTGAGCGGGAACAGAGGAAGTGGTAAAGCCCCTATTAAACAGAGTTGTGTTCCCATGTTCCCACTCTTGTGTTTTATATGGGAACGCCAGAAACCCCGTATTTACTGGCTTGTTCCCTTGTTCCCGCTGTTCCCATCAAAAATTCACAGTGCGCTTATCGTTTGATGATGACCGCTGTTGACTCTACCCCTCATTTTCCAGTCGCTCGGGGTCGATTACGTAAAAACGGGAACTGCCACCACCTGGCGTGCGGTACTTTTTTGTCCGCCTGCTGCCCTTGGCTTCCTCGTCAACTTTTACAATTGCCGAAGCTCCTAATAGGGCTCGTAGAATTCGTTCTTTACCGAAGCCAGAAGCCGCTTCCAGAAGTGCGGGTGTGTTGAACAGGTACAGGCGTTTGTCATCGTCTACCTCGTAGAACCCTGCTCGTTCACGGACAGTCAGGTTGGCGTGTTCTGCGCGCACATCCGAAAAACGGCTGTCACCATGTAGAGCGATAAAATCAGCGAGACCACGCAAGATCTGGCGATCTTCCGCGTTGCCATCACCCGTTGTTAAGAGCCATTCGTTGAACAGAAGGCGACAGGCCTTTATGGCTGTTCCTTTCGGCCAGTTCAGCAAGTTGCGGCGTATAGCCGATTCACCCGCCAGAGCCATAATCGCGAAGCGATCAGCCACCCGCCCAGCCTGTGAACTCTCAGTACCAAAGGCTTCCCGCACCTGCCTGAAAGCGCTGTGCAGATCCTCGGGCTTCTGGATCAGCGATTCCACAAATGCCGGGCCAACATGGCCGTAGTGCTGCGCCACAGCATCGTTGACGACCCGGTGAAAATCTTGCCCCGTCAGTCCGTGCACATCGTCGAAGGCCCGGTGCGTGCGAGTGCCGGCATTGACATCGACCATGCGCAGCTCAGCTCCGGCGTGGGCGCCACTACCACCGATGGCGGCATGGTCAGACAATGAGCGCTCGCCGCTGGAAAGCGCCAGTACACGCCAGGTCAACTTGGCGCGTCCCTCCCGCTCCCTGGTCATGGTTCCCTTGCCCATCCCGTTGGCGATGGCATACGCCATTTCCTGAACACGCTTGGGGTCGGCCCGTTTGATTTCGTCCAGGATCAATACGGTGTCGTTGCGCGAGGCAGCCTCAATCTCGACACCGCCTTTCGATACGTCCCATGACGCCGCGAAGCTCCCTGGGTTGCCCCACACGGATGCAGCCAAGAGCTGGGCAAGCGATTTACCACTCGACGAATCGCCCACCAGGTGCACACCGCCCCCATTCACCCCCACCTTGGCGAGCAGAGGCCCCGCCAAGGCGCAGCAGACCGACAGGATCAACACGGGGTTGCCTAGGCAGCGGGTAGCAATCTCGGTCTGCCAACCGCTGATAGACCCCTTGTCGGTGAAGATGTTGGCTGCCCTGCCAGAGTCCTGGAAACGCACGTTTTCGCCGCCGATGACGCGAGAGGGCAGCACAAACGCCCCTGATTCATGCCAGCCCGGTTTGGTGGTAGTCGCGATCACCAGTTCGGGCGACTGATGGCTAGCCAGGTAGGGGACTATCTGGCGGCGCTGGTGGTGCTCGATGACCAGACCTCGCCCCATCAGAACTTTCAGAACCTCATCACCTTTACCGGCCAGCGCTTCCATGGGCATGACCCATTCAATACGCCTTCCCCGGTGGCTGAAAGATAGGAGCCGCCCAATGGTGCCGTCTTCTGAGTTGGCCGTTTCAGCTTCAACGTTTAGAGGCGCACAGATCCAGTGGTCTACGGGGATGGCCTTTTCATCCGGCCCGCTTTGCTTCAAGCCGTGATACCAGGTGCCTGGCTTGTATGTCCTGCCCTCGATGGTGCGATGGTTCTCGTAGACGGCATAACGTGGCCGCTCCAGTTTTTCAGGTGCTGGAGCAACAGGGTCACCAACCAGGCTCAGGGTGGACGCTTTTTCGTGAGTGCTCATACCTTGCGGCTCTTTTTAGATTGACCTGCAAGCAAGAGGTACAGGTCGTTGAAGTCGGATAGGTCGGACGGGGCCTCAGCGGGCCATTCCGGGAAAACCACACGAGCGTCGGTTGCGCGGGCTGCTTGGTTGGCAGCACGTTTCCCCGGATTGCCAATCGTCTTTCGGTCGTCATCACCAGCAATGACCAGATCCAGCGTTGCGCCGTAGCGCTCACGCATTGCCACGGCCACCGGCTTGAGGTTGCCCGCGTTCATTGCGCAGACCACCGGACTCCCGGTGTTGTTGTGCAGGGTTGCGCCAGTGGCCCAGCCTTCGCAGACATATAGGCGGCAGCCGTCGGAGAACTTGCCCAAAGGCGAATAGCAGCCCTGGACACGACCACCCGTCAAAAAGCGTTTACCACCGTCCGGCGTGATGATTTGCAGATTGACCAAGCGCCCGTCATCGCAGAGCGGAACCAGCAGGCGACCCTGGCCCAACTGGCGCAGCAGATACGGCTGCACACCTTTGGCTAACAAGTAGGTGTGCAGTGGATCGGCGGGCTTCGCCATTTTCCAGAGCTGCGACGCCTGGCGGGCAGCAGCAAGGTTTTTCTCCTCCTGGAGCTGCTGCTCACGCAGACTCCACGATGCGCGCTCCTGATCGGCCTGTCGGCGGCGTTCCTGGAGCTGCTGAGCATCGGCAGCCGTGAGATTGAACAGGCCCAGCCGTAGGCGGTCGTCAATCTCCTTGGCGGCTTCCAGTTGTCGGCAACCGTTGAGATAGGCCAGAAGTGACACCAGGTCACCACCGTGCGCACTGTCGTCGGCAAAGTCATTCCATCGGCCAGAGTCGAGCGACACGCCAAAGGAACCGGCTTTCTGATCCCCGCGGGCAATGTTGGGTGCCACCCATTCGCGGCCTTTGCGAGTGCCTCCTGGTAGCCACTCAGGTAACAGAGTTTCAGCAGCGCTCAGGGCGTGCAGGGCGGTTTGTCGTATCAGGTCGAGGGGAGTGGGCTTACTCATGAGCACTTCCCTCCTGGTTCGTTTCCAGTCGTGTCAGGTAGGTCTCTACCGCATTAACGTCCCAGCGCACTGTGCGACCGAAACGGATGGGTCTGGGGAAACCCGATGTTGTAGACCAGCGCCACCAGGTAGTGCGACTGATCTGGTAACGAGCGCAAAGCTGCTGTGCTGTCGCCCATACAGACGTTGGGGTGGTCGTAGTCATTGCGCATCTCCCAAAGCACGGGATGCCCGTACAAAAGCGTGGTTGTCGTCGAGTGTGTAGGCGATGTTGGGTTCTAGGCCGTTCTCACCGATGTAGCCGATAACGGTTCGATACCGTTCCGCTTGGCTATCTCTGTACCTGAGCCGGATTTCGCCTTTATCCCCGGCGCAAACGACGCCCTTGATTCCGGCGGTGGCCGTCCCACTCGCTCCGGCCGTGGCGTTGCCATAGTCGCCCGCGATGGCTATCCCCAGATCTCCGGCGAAGGCGTTGCTACAGTCCCGGACAGTGGCCGTCCCACAATCCCCAGCAATGGCTGTCGCGAACTCACCAGCGGAGGCTGTACCGAAGACTCCAGCCTGAGCCTCACCACGATCTCCTACCGTGGCGAAACCGCTATCCCCGGCAATGGCTTTGCCGCTGTCTCCGGCGATTGCCGTGCCGTAATTCCCTGCCTCAACACTCTGCTTGTCACCGACTTGGTAATAGGTGCGAACGGGGGTGACGTACCCGCCATGAGTTACTTGTTTGCCCTGGTGCTGTAGATCAAAGGCTTTTTTCGGGCAAGCCGATCCCGTTAACGCAATTCTGCGCAGTTGAAAACTGATCAATGTGTTAACCCTGTCGAGTAAGTTGGGCTACGCGACCGTCATTAGCGGCCAAGAAAGGCGATAGAGCTCCGAGGTTGCTTATGCTCAGTCGTGGCCGGCTACTCGGTAGCCAACTACTCGATGCAGCGTTGTTTCAGGCGAGTTAAAGGCAATGGCTCCACAGCTTCGGACAATGGTCATGTGGGCGTTGTAACGCTTGAGTCGAACGGATAGGGACGAGTTTGCGCGGAGGGCGCTCAAGGCCATGCGACGGTGAACGAGTGCGCGGATTGCGGATGGAATGAGGGCTGTCATGGGTGGTGCTCCTTTTGCTGTGGAGCTGCCACTACCCGCTGCAAAACAGGATTTGGTGGCAGCTGTACGCAGGTTTGCAGACCGGAGCAAAAGGAATCCGGCACACCCGAAGGTGTCCTGCGCACAGCCGCCATAACACTGAACGGCAGGCACAAAAAAAGCGCCTGCTGTCATGATGGGGGCGCTGTTGCGCCTTTTGCTGGTCGGGCTGCAAAACCCGTTCGCTGAATTGGCAGCGACAGGCCAACGATAGCCGCGCACGAACGAGTTTGCAACCCTTGGTCGGGATGTAAGGCACGTTGACATGGTTCAACCCTGCTGGTTAGTGAGGAAGGCGTCCACGGCATCGGCATCCCAGCGCAGGATGCGACCAGCGCGAAGCGGGGCTGGAAAGTTATCGGCTTTCGACCAGCGCCACCAGGTGGTGCGGCTGATCTGATAAAGGGTGCAGAGTTGTTCGGTGGTGGCTCGGATACCTGCGCGCGGCAAGTTTGGGCGTGGGGTGTTGTCGGTGGATAGCGTCATTGCTGCTTACTCTAACGGCGTACGGAAAAGCCGAGAGCTCGAAAATGTTTGCGTCGATGGGAGGACATTGCATAGTCCGCCTCATGGCAATACAGTTTCATGGCAGGCCAAAAGCCTGCAAAGAAGCCCCTTCAAAAAGCTTCGTCTCTCGGATGGCGTACTGGCTTGTTGCGGTGTGCAGGGGACGCTCCAACGTCCCTTTCCGAATCGGCCTCGGTACGTCAAATACCGGGGCTTTTTCTTGTCTGCTAATGACCGACTTTGCTGATTTGCCCAATGTTCTATGGTGTTTAGGGCGTCACGACATAACTCGCCAGTGCCCACATGGTAGCGGGGCGTTTCAGGCGCATTCAACTCTAAGGTGTCGACAGAACGGGTGTTTGAATTGAATTTCGACGCTTAAAGAGCTTCCCCAAGGGGCATATGGGACACATATGTCAATATGCCCGGAAATGGTTACCAATCTACCGTTCGTCGGATTTTTGTCTGCGAGTGAGTAAAACGACATTGCTACTGGACTGGTCTCCCTTTGCTAAGGCATCCAAATAGCGTCCCCATTGCTCCAGAGCGGCACGTTTCTCCGGTAGATAGGCGTATCGGTCGTAGTGCTTGGCTTGCACGCCACTGCGTCCATGCGACAGTAGCCAGGCGCGCACTTCTGAGCTGATGCCCTGGTGCGCCATTAGGGTTTCGGCGGTGACACGTACATTGCGATAGGTGAAGAGGCGAGTCTTGCCGGCCTTTGCCAGCACCTGGCCTGCTTCGCTGAACGCCTTGATGATCGTTGAGGTGCTTGCAGTCGTGCCTTCTGAGAAGGAGAAAGGGCCATCGCCAATGTGGTGCTCGACCATGGGGGCCATTATTTCGGCAATTCGCTTTGTGATGGGTAGAAGGTGCTCCCAAGCCTGATCTTTGCGTCCCTTGGAGTCCAGGAGGCAAATGGTGTCGTCGGTAACGGCGTCCCAGGGCACGGCGCAAAGCTGGGTCATCCGTTGTCCTCCGAGGTAGATCAGGGCGTTGGCTATACCCCGTTTAGGCTCGGGTAGTTTGTCCAGGTAACGCAGCAGTTCACCCATCTCCACGGGCGTCAATGATTCCGTATTGGCGCGCTTGGCTCCTTGTACCGACGGAACATCCCGAACAGGGTTGGCCTGTATGGCAAACACTTTACCGCTGTGCGCCATTCGTTCCGGGGAGAGGTGCGCTTTGACGGCGTGGCTGAAGGCTGCTTGCAGTGACAGACGGAGGTTGTTGCAGATCGAGCGCATATCGTTTGATGCACCGCCTGCAGCATGGTTGCCGATCCCCCGGCCTTTGGGTTTGCGTACCAGCACGCCGGATAAGATGAGCTGGATATCCTCGGGCTCAATCAGGGCGGCGGGGCGCTGAATGAGGTCGGAGTGATAGTCCTTGATATGGGACTTGAATTGGTTCGCTACGGCCCTATGGCTCACCTTTCCTGACTTCTCCAGGTGGGCGACGTAGCAGTCCAACAGGTCGCCGAAGGTGCCGCGTCTCGCCTCAAGGGCGGCTTGCGCGGCCACCTGTGCCTGCTCTGCCGCTGCGGTGGCCTTCAGGGCCAATTGTTGTTCCAGGTATTGTTCCAATCCACCGGCAGCGATTGACGCGGTAGCGATGCGCAGCGCCGCCAGTCGCATGGCGTCCAGATCCATTTCATTCGTTTCGGGGCGTGGATTTTTGGTCAATGTGCCCAGTGCTATGCGCTTGTCCCCGGCGTTGGTGCGCTCGCGGTAGTAGCCGTTAATGAAACCCGCCGTCTTGCGTTCGAGTGTCAGGGTGCCTTTGCCGCGGGATCCTATCGGTTCGGATTTCTTGCCCTTGACGTTGTAGGCTTCCATTTCTGTCAGTCGAATGCGCTTGGCCATTTTCCCGTTTGTTTCCCGTTTCGCCTGAAAAATCACGTTGTAGAGTGAAACACTGAGACAATAGAAGAACGCCTAAAACCCTAATAATCAAGGGCTTTATGGATATTGAGAGGTTTTCGGAATCACTATGAGAACGCAATGCTGAGGGTTTCCAATCACTTATTCTGGTTTTGTGGAGTGACGGTTAAGCCCTTTTAAATTGAGGGGTGTAGGCATTACTTGATGTTCGAGCCTCCAGGGTTGAGGTTGTTTTTTCCCGTTTCTATCCCGTATCT
>NZ_CAXAPN010000066.1:0-9639 GCF_963971015.1 Pseudomonas sp. RA_15y_Pfl2_54 | reverse complement strand
TCTACTTGGTCGACAACTGACAATTTAAAAGTCAGCGTGTAATCGCGTTGACTACGTTTTGCGCCCGTATCCATTGCCCCCTCCTGATAAGAAGCCAGAAGGTGTAAACCTTATTCAGGACGAGACAACGGTCATAAAAAAGCCCCGCTATAAAAGCAGGGCTCTGTGTATCGATTACCAGCGTGGGCCGCCGTAGTAGCCATGGGGCCGACCGTAGTAGCCGCGTGGCGGGCCGTAATAAACGGGGGCCGGCTGGACGTAAACCGGTTGCTGCACATAAACCGGCGCTGGTTGGTAGTAGACCGGTGGAGGCGGCTGTTGCACATAGACCGGTTGGGGTTGAACGTAAACCGGCTGTTGCTGCACGTACACCGGCCGGTCCTGGTTGATCAGCGCCGAACCGATGATGGCCGAGCCGACGATCGCGCCAAACACCGCCGGGCCTTGCCAGCCATGGCCATGACCGGCTTCTGCCTGGCCTGTTACAGCGAGTGCACCGATCAGTAAGGCCACAATGGAGAGTTTACGAATCATGATAATTCCTCGGTTCTTCAACCCGGCTCCCTGGCCTGCAATAGGTCCATGGATGTCGCGGGGATACATCTAAGACAGCGAAATTTTTAAAATCAGCACAGCCGTTGGGTAAATTTTGTGTAAGGTCTGTACCGATTTCTTTACCGGCTCATCCAGGCCCGGTGCAGGCAAGCGATATGATCATTCAGAACCCGATGGAATGGCTAATCCCGTCCATCCGAAAGTGCGTTTGAAGGAGAAGTTTCATGCAGATGAACCCGAACAAAGACACCCAGCTGTGCATGTCCCTGTCCGGACGCCCAGGCAATTTCGGTCTGCGGTTTCATAATCATTTGTATGAGCAACTGGGCCTGAACTTCTACTACAAGGCGTTCAGCAGCCAGGACCTGGCCGGCGCTGTCGGCGGGATTCGCGCCTTGGGCATTCGTGGCTGTGGCGTATCGATGCCGTTCAAGGAAGCCTGCATCGAGTTGGTCGATGAGCTGGATGCCTCGGCGCAAGCGATTCAGTCGATCAATACTGTCGTCAACACTAATGGCCATCTCAAGGCCTACAACACCGATTACATCGCCATCGCGCAGTTGCTGGAAACCCACGCGGTGCCCAAGGATTCGACTTTCGCCCTGCGCGGCAGCGGCGGTATGGCCAAGGCAGTGGCCAGTGCCTTGCGCGACGGTGGTTATAAAAACGGCTTGATCGTGGCGCGCAATGAGCGTGCCGGACGTGCGCTGGCAGACTCGCTGGGTTATCGCTGGCAGGCTGAACTGGGGGATGAGCGTGCGCAGATGCTGATCAACGTGACGCCGGTCGGCATGGACGGCGGCCCTGAGGCGGGGCAACTGGCGTTTGAGCCTGAGGTGATCAAGGCGGCCGACACGGTGTTTGATGTGGTGGCCATTCCTTCGCAAACGCCGCTGATCATGCGCGGCCGCGCGCAAGGGAAGCGGGTCATTACCGGGCTGGAAGTGATAGCGATCCAGGCGCTGGAGCAGTTTGTGTTGTACACCGGGGTGCGGCCGACCGAAGAGCAGTTTCAGGCGGCGGTGGCATTCGCCCGTAGCTGATCCTGAAGTCTGTGTTGGTTCAGCGGGCTTCTTCACGAGCAAGCCCGCTCCCACAGGGGGATGGTGTTTATTCGAGGCGGGCCAGGCGCTCTTCCAGTGCCGCAATCCGCGCCTCAAGCTCTTCGATCCGTTCGATCGAAACCCCGCCGCTGGCGCGCTCCCCGGGATTTTGCCGCGCCGCCAGAATCGCCTCGATATCCGCCGGATCGCCCAGCGCATGGCTATAGCGGTCTTCGCGCTGCCCAGCCTGGCGCGCAATCAACACCGCCAGCCCGCGAGCGATCAAGCGCTCAAGCTGATGCACCACTTGCTCGGCATCTTCGAAATCATGCATGCGCCCACTGCGTGTCAGCAGTTCGTTAACGGTCTGCGGGCCGCGCAGAAACATCAGCCCGGTCAGCGCCACCTGCGCCGGCACCAACTCCAGCGCTTTGTCGACCTTGTGCTCCCAGCGGTCGGCGCGGCTACCCATGACCAGTTTGGCGAAGCCGCGACCTTCCAGTGCACGCAGGCTCTGGCCCACCTGGCCCTGAGTCAGGTTCATCACCGGTTCGCGACTGGTTTTCTGATTACACGCGGTCACCAGCGCATTGAGGGTCAGCGGATAGGTTTCCGGACTGGTGGCCTGTTTTTCGATCAATGATCCCAGGATGCGGATTTCCGTGGCAGTGAGCCGTGGTTCGTCGAAGCTGGATTCTGGTTCTGTGGACATCGCGCGTTCCCTCTGCAGTCGAAGGCGCCTAGCCTAATCCTTGCCAAACAAAAGGCAAGCCGTGTGATCATCAAGCATGGCTATAATCGCCTCCACGTTCCACCCAGCCACCACATGAGATTGCCATGACCATTTCCCTGTACGCCGCATCCGTCCCGGTTTTTCAACAAATGCTCAACGCCCTGAGCGATGTCCTGAAAAAGGCTGAAGCCCACGCCACCGAGAAAAACATCGACCCGAACGCCTTTCTGCAGGCTCGTCTGTACCCGGACATGTTCCCGCTGGTGCGTCAGGTGCAGATCGCGGTTGATTTCGCCAAAGGCGTTTCGTCGCGTCTGGCCGAAGTCGAGATTCCGAAATACGACGACAGCGAAACCACCTTCGCTGAGCTGCAAGCCTTGATCGCCAAGGTTCTGGCCTTTATCGGCGAGATCAAGCCTGAGCAGATCAATGGCCAGGAAGGCATTGAAATCGTCACCCGTCCGGGCACACCGAAAGAGAAGCGCTTCAGCGGCCAGGCTTATCTGCTGACCTACGGTCTGCCGCAGTTCTTCTTCCATGTCACCACCACCTACGCCCTGCTGCGTCACAACGGTGTTGAAGTGGGTAAACGCGATTACATGGGCGCGTTCTAAACCACCCGGCAACAAAAAGCCCGCCAAGGTTTACGCCTTGGCGGGCTTTTCATTTCTCTTATGGGAGCGGTTATGCGGTGCGTTGGGCTCTCTCTTCTTCGCCCAAGCAGGCCGCTGCGGTAAACAGCACATCGGTGGAGGAGTTCAGCGCGGTCTCGGCCGAATCCTGCAACACACCAATGATGAAACCGACCGCAACCACTTGCATGGCGATCTCGCTCGGGATGCCGAACAGGCTGCACGCCAGCGGAATCAGCAGCAGCGAGCCACCGGCAACGCCCGACGCGCCGCACGCGCAGACCGCCGCGACCAAACTGAGCAGGATGGCGGTTGGAATGTCCACCGCGATACCCAGCGTGTGCACGGCAGCAAGCGCCAGCACGGTAATAGTGGTCGCCGCCCCCGCCATGTTGATGGTGGCCCCCAGCGGGATCGACACCGAGTAAGTGTCTTCATGCAGACCCAGACGCTTGCTCAATTCCAGGTTGACCGGAATGTTCGCCGCCGAGCTGCGGGTGAAGAACGCCGTGATACCGCTTTCGCGCAGGCACTTGAGGGTCAACGGATAAGGGTTGCGGCGCAACTTCCAGAACACGATCAGCGGGTTCATCACCAGCGCCACGAACAGCATGCAGCCGAGCAATACCGCCAGCAGGTGCGCATAACCGACCAGTGCATCAAAACCCGACGTGGCGAGTGTCGACGCGACCAGGCCAAAAATGCCCAGCGGGGCGAAGCGAATCACCACGCGCACGATCACGGTCACACCGTTGGACAGATCGCCCAACACTTGGCGGGTGGTCTCGCCGGCATGGCGAATGGCAACGCCCATACCGATGGCCCAGGCCAGAATGCCGATGAAGTTAGCGTTCATCAGTGCATGAATCGGGTTGTCGACCGCGCTCAGCAACAGACTTTGCAACACTTCGGTGATGCCGCCCGGTGCGGTCACTGCGACGTTGTCCGTGGACAGCACCAGGTTCGATGGGAACATCATGCTGGCAACCACGGCGACCGCTGCCGCACTGAACGTACCCAGCAGGTACATGAACAGTATCGGACGGATGTGGGTTTCCTGACCGTGCTTGTGGTTGGCAATCGAGGCCATTACCAGCACGAACACCAGAATCGGTGCCACGGCCTTCAGCGCCGAAACAAAGACCTTGCCGATGAAGGCCGTGGATTTCGCGGCTTCGGGCGCGACCAGCGCCAAGGCGATACCTGCGATCAGGCCGATGACAATTTGTGTGACCAGGCTCAGTTTGCTTAAGCGTTGCAAGAAAGAAGGGGATGAAGCATTCATAGCGGCATCTCTGATTTTTTATAGGGTGCAGGGTTGCGTGAATGCGCTGGCGAAACAGGGCAGGCCAGCGTCACGAACCGAAAGTGTTGACGCGATTTCAACGCCATTAAACTGTTCGCTGAACAGGGTGTACGTTTTGCAGGGCGCGGACTTTACCACAGCGTAGGCCTTATCCTTCAGGCATGTGACGATCTGCCACCCGATTCGCCGGCAAGATCGACAGGTTTGTGCAAGTCAGTCTGGAAACACTCTGTTAAGATTCTCCTTCCTCTTTTTCAAGTTCTGCCAGCGGGCCTTTTGGTCATCGCTGGTGTCGTCGTTTCGTTGGAGTTTCCCATGCTGTTGCCCATCCTTCTGTTGTCCGCCGCTGGCTTCACGGTGCTGACCACAGAGTTCGTCATCGTTGGCCTGTTGCCGGCGATTGCCCGAGACCTTGCGGTCACCATCCCGCAGGCCGGTCTGCTGGTGACGCTATTCGCTTTTACCGTGGCAATGTTCGGCCCATTCTTGACCGCGTATTTCGCCCGCTTCGAGCGACGCAAGCTGTTCATCACCATCCTGATCATGTTTGGCCTGGCCAATACCGTTGCTGCATTGGCGCCGAATATCTGGGTGATGGCGGTTGCGCGGCTGATCCCGGCGCTGGGTTTGCCAGTGTTCTGGGCGTTGGCCAGTGAAACCGCAGTGGACATCGTCGGTCCGGACTACGCCGGCCGCGCCATCGCCAAGATCGGCTTCGGCATCGTCTGCGCCACGGTGTTTGGCATTCCTGTCGGCACATTGATTTCCGATGCTTTCGGCTGGCGCAGTGCCTTCGGTATTCTCGCGGTGATCGCGTTTGCCAAGGCGTTGCTGCTGTTTGTATATCTGCCGAAAACCAGTCTGCACCAGCATCAGGTCAGCTTCCGCTCGCAGTTCAAAATCCTGCGCAGCCCTTTGATGATCGGCCACATTGTGCTGTCGATTCTGGTGTTTAGCGGCATGTTTACCGCTTACACCTATCTGGCAGACATCCTTGAGCGCCTGGCCGGTTTCAACGGCACGGTGGTCGGCTGGTGCCTGATGGGCTTCGGCGCGGTCGGTCTGATCGGCAACTCGCTGGGCGGACGTGCGGTGGATCGGCATCCGCTGGGGGCGTCGGTGTTGTTCTGTGCGTTCATGATTGCCGGCATGGTGTCGCTGGTGCCAAACATTCATTCGCCGCTGGGGTTGGCAGTGGCGATGGGGATTTGGGGCGTGACCCAAGCGGCGTTGTTCCTGGTCAGCCATGTGCGCCTGATGAAAGCCGCACCACAAGCACCGGCCTTTGCCGCTTCGCTGAATATTGCCGGGGCTAACCTTGGCATCGGCCTTGGCGCCATGATCGGTGGACGGGTGATCGACAGCGCGGGGCTGGGCTTCCTTGGCTTCGCCGCTGCCGGGTTCATTCTGCTGTCGGTATTGCTCGCCATGGTATTGATGACGCTCAAGCCGCGCGAAGTCTGCGCTGAACTCTCATAACGCGGTAAACAACTCGCGTCGGGCACCTTCGGCAATCGCAACGATGCCGGGGTGCTTGACCTTGCGCTCCACTGATATGGCATAGAACGACTCGGTCACCGCGTCGGTTTGGCCGATCAACTCAACGCCATACTGGCGCTTCACTTCTTCGGCAATCACGCTCGGGCCGATAAAAATCCCGCTGCCGGATTGGCCGAATGCCTGCATCAAGGCACTGTCATCGAACTCGCCGACGATTTTCGGCTGGATCTGCTGCTCGGCAAACCAGCGCTGCAAACGGCTGCGCACCACGGTTTCTGCGCCGGGAATCAGCAGCGGTGCGCCATGCAGGCTGCGCGGGAAATCCTGCCCATAGCGTGCCACCAGTTCGGCGGTGGCGAAGAAACTGATCCCGCATTCGCCGAGTTTCTGGCTGTAGCCCTTGATATCGAGGTGTGGTGGCATCGGGCTGTCGGATATCACCAGATCCAGACGCTGGATGGCCAGATCTGCCAGCAGGCGTTCGAGTTTGTCCTCGCGACAGGTGATGCGTAGCGGCTCGCTCAACTCCATGGTTGGCGCGATCAGACGATAGACGATGGATTTGGGCACCACGTCGGCCACGCCGACGCGGAACAGAATCTGCTGCTCGTTGGGTTGCGCGCGCAGCATCAACTCCAGTTCCCCGCCGAGCTGAAACATCTGCTCGGCGTAGGGCAGGGCTTGGCGACCGGCTTCGGTGAGTTCAAGTTGCCGCCCCACCCGCTTGAACAAATCGACGCCGTAGGTGTGTTCGAGCAGGGAGATCTGCCCGCTGATGGTCTGTGGGGTCAGGTTCAGTTGCTCGCAGGCACGCACAATGCTGCCGGTCTTGGCCACGACCCAGAAGTAATGCAGTTGTCGATAGTTGAGCATGAGGGTCTACAGTTCGTGAAAATCGAAGTATAGCCGCTAAAAATACGAATTTTCCTGAAGTGTCTCCCTCCCTAGAATGCCCAGCCATTGAGGGCCGGTGTGTGGCCCTGTCTGTTGATTGGGAGGAAACCTCATGAAATACGCATTTCCTGTGCTGATGTTTACGTCTTTACTGGTGCTGGCTGGTTGCGATCAGGCCGAGAAAAGCGCCCAACAGTTAATGGGTAAAGCCGCCGAAAGCGCCAAGCAGGCGATCGACGATACCCACAAAGCCGCCGAGCAAGCGCTCAGCGAAGCCACGGGCGGGTTGATCGAGAAAAAAGAAGCACCGGAAAAAGATACGCAAACATCTGAATCTTCCTCAAAGACTATCTAAACCGTCTTACAACGAGTCAGGACTGACCCATGGAATATCTGTTGGAACTCGCCGCCAGCCCCGCTGCCTGGGTTGCTTTGGCCACACTGGTGGTCATGGAGATCGTGCTCGGCATCGATAACCTGATCTTTATCTCGATTCTGACCAACAAGTTGCCCGAGCAGCACCGCCAGAAGGCGCGCCGCATCGGCATCGGCATGGCGTTGATTCTGCGCCTGGCGCTGTTGAGCACCATCGCCTTCATCGTGCAGTTGACCGAACCTGTGATCGAAATCCTCGGCCAGGCGTTCTCCTGGAAGGACATGATCCTGATCGCCGGCGGTCTGTTCCTGGTCTGGAAGGCTACGACCGAGATTCACCACAGCATGGATCCGGCGCCGGAAGACCCGAAATCGGCCTCCTCGACGGTGACCCTGGGCTTTGCAGCGGCAATCGGGCAGATCCTGATGCTCGACATGGTGTTCTCGATCGACAGCATCATTACGGCGGTCGGCATGACCGAACACTTGCCAATCATGATCATCGCGGTCGTGGTCTCGGTGCTGGTGATGCTGTTTGCGGCTGAGCCGCTGGCCAGGTTCATCAACGACAACCCAACGGTGGTGATGCTGGCCCTGGGCTTCCTGATCATGATCGGCATGACGCTGATCGCCGAAGGCTTCGGCGCCCACGTACCGAAAGGCTATGTGTATGCGGCCATGGCGTTCTCGGCGGCGATTGAGGTGCTGAACATGATGTCCCGTCGAGCACGGCAGAAGAAGTTGGCTGAGCAGGTGTAATCGTCAAGTTGTAAAAAAGCCGTCTGAACTCCCAGAGTCCAGGCGGCTTTTTTTGTTCGCAGTTCTACCGACAGTCAGTGTGCAGTCGCAGGTTGCGCGCGGTGCTTGCCCGGTTTCTCGATCGGTGCGGGTTGGGCGGGGTGATGATGGTGGCGTCGGGAAACACGCAACACGCCCCACAGCATGGCGGTAGCAACGGCCAGCCAGCCGGCAATCAACATTACGATAGTCATGGTCAGGCTCATGAGTGCCTCCTCTTTGCCCTGGCTCGGGCACACGCTTCTCTCAAATCGCTCTATGTCAGTGACAGTCTAGTCAATGGGGTGTTTCAAGCTATTGACCAAAGGTCGGTGGCGACCAATCAGTTTGCTCTATGCAATCGTTGAGTCTGCGGTTTAAGGCTATACCGCAGCTTTGTGCCGCCCTATGATCGCAGGCACTGCCGGAACACGATGACCGGCGTCTTGAACAGAGAGTGATGATGGTGCAGGTATTTTCTCGAATTCGCGCGGCGCTGCTGGTGGCTGGTTGCGCAGCCGTACTGGCCGGGTGCGCAGGTAGTGTGGCACCCGAGGTGAAGCGTCTGCCCGAACGGGTTGAGCTCAGTGGTACGTTCTATCGCGGCGACGCCAATCAGTCCGGGCCGCAAGTGTTGGCCAGCCTGTTGTCACAGCAAGGCATCGTGATCACCCCGGGTCTGTTGGCAAAACCGCTGCACCTGCCGGGCGGCGAAGATAAATTGCAGCAGAACATGCAGAAGCTTGCACGGGAATATGGCTTGGTCGTCTATCCGCTGGACCGCAATCTGCCAGCACTGCTGACGCAGGTTGCTGCGGGCTATCCGGTGATGGTGCGCTTCAGCGAAGGTTCAGCGTTTTGGGCGCAACCGCGCTATGCCATTCTTTCCGGCTACGACCGCAATAAACAGAAAGTGCTGCTGCGCGCGGGCATGAACCGTCGCGAAATCATGAGCTTCAGCGCTTTTGAATCGGCATTCGAAAAGTCCGGTGGCTGGGCCATCTTGATTCAAAAGCCTTCGCAGATTCCGGTGGCGGTGGATCGTCAGCGCTGGCTCAAGGCCGCCGATGAGTTGTCACAGGCCGGTCAGGAGCCGGAAGCCGCGCAGGCGCGCAAGGCATTGGCGGCGCACTGAGTTCCGTTCGTCATCTGCCGGGCACGACTGCGCCCGGCCAGCCTCTTACGGTTATAGCCCGGTTTTACGGGTGAATCAGGAGGCAACATGACAGATTCCCCATCCCCGAAAGGCCCGCATTCTTCTGAGCATTCTTCAGGTAACGATCTGGGGTTCGATCCGGACTCGCCGGATCTCGAAGATCCGCAAGTCGACCCCATTGGCCCTGCAAAGGCGCCCAAAGATGTGAAGCCTGGCGAAGACGACACCAAACCGGCCAAGCCCTACGATCCGTTAGCCGATCTCAAACCTTGATGCGAGGTGCGTATGAGTACCGATTCAAGCTTCGATGACCAAAAGCCCGACAGTGTGCCGACCACGCCTGAGCAGGAAGTGGACCCGGTGCTGGATTCTGAGAGCCCGCTGCGTGACCCGTTGGCGCGACCCAATGTACTTACGCCGCAGCCTGCGCGGGATCCGAGTGCCGGTGACGGGATTCCTGATGACGACGAGATGCCGCTGCCTAACGACTGATGTGCAGATGAGAAAAAGCCCCGAAATTTCGGGGCTTTTCCTTATGGCGTGTCTCGTCCTGAATAAGGTTTACACCTTCTGGCTTCTTATCAGGAGGGGGCAATGGATACGGGCGCAAAACGTAGTCAGCGCGATTACACGCTGACTTTTAAATTGTCAGTTGTCGACCAAGTAGA
>NZ_CAXAPN010000065.1:0-9840 GCF_963971015.1 Pseudomonas sp. RA_15y_Pfl2_54 | reverse complement strand
GCGGCGCCGCCGCTCCTGACCCAAAAGCTCCCCACTCTTGTCGTTGCTATTAGTCATAAACATAACCGTTTGCCTATCCCTTATCGTAAGGGGGAAACGGTGTCCTGTCTTTCATGGGGCTCGTCCAATAACCAACCTCTTTATGAAGTTTCGTAACTAGGTAAAGGATTCCGATGATCCACGGTTCACCGTCGCTCTGAATTAGTACGGGAAAATTTGGTAGGTATCCCTTTTCGCCCGTTATGAACTCATAATCCGGTAGGCTTTTCGAGGTCCCACGATCGGGCGATTCGAGGAAGCACAATGTTACTGGCCTGAACTCAGAAATGAGGACTCTACGTGCGGTCGAGTCGTAGCGCCCTTGCCCGGTTTTACTTCTGATGTGATTTCTTGCCACGACGAATTATCCGGAAATGTTAGCTGTATGGGCATACAGTTTTGCGCTCGGATTATGCTGTCAATAGGGCTGCATTCGGACTATCGTCAAAGATCATCAGACTCGGCAGGTGCGCCAGTGCACGGGCGATGTTACCCAGACCAGTCTTGAAACCGTCGATTCGCGTCTGTTCCAGGGCATAGCGCTTGTGGCGTTCGGGTGTCAGCGCGGGGGCTGGCGGATTGATCAGCGTCCAGGCTGTCGGCGACCACACCAGCAAGTACATCGCCATGACTTCGGCAAAGGTCACCAGGTGATTGTCAGCGTTGCTGCTGGTGAAAATCGGCTTACGCGCACCGCCGAAAAATCGCTCACGCAACGTCTCGTTGCTCTCCAGCGCCGGTTACAAATCCGCACGGCGGTAATAGCAGGCCGGGTGTTCGTAGAGCTTGGCGCTGTCGCTGACCACAGCGCCTTCAAGGTGTTCGTCGAACAGGCCGAGGCGTTCGATCAGGGCATGAATTGCCCGCAGCGGGCGCCTTGAACCCTTAAACGAGGCTTAAGATTCGCTCTTCTTCAATTTCAGATCGAGCAGTCGCCACGCGGCTTTGCCTGCATCGTTGCCGTCCACTTGTTGCACTGAACAGTCAAACCGATACCTCACATCGTCTCCCACCATGTTCCGTGAGGTGGCGGTACTTGTAATGGTGTAGGTCTGATCCTTGAACCGTTGACTGCTGGCGTCCTTCGCGCTTGCCATCACTGTCGACGCTGAAAAGCGCATCGCACTCTTGATAAAGGGTTCGCACATCATGAAAGCCATCAACGATTTGTCCGCGTTCGGATTACTGCCTGCCACTCTGCGCAAAGCGGCAAAATCGTGGCCCGCAGTGTCCTTGAAGTCCTTCTCCAGCAGCGAAGCAGGTAGCCGTTTGCTGAAGTTCGGCAGGAGAGCGGACTCAGGTGGTGAAGGCTCGTTCTGCGGCTCGCTGGCGACGTAGGCGGGGAGGTTGTCGGAAACAGGAGCAGGCGCAGGCGCAGCAACGGGAGGTTCCTCAGGCGCGCGTTCCGCTTCAGGCATGAGGGCCGGTTCAGCACTCTGCTTCGCGGCGTTCTGTATCTTTGCCTGCTCGATAATACGTGCCGGCGCGAACAGCGACATCGTGACGGAAAACACCACAACCCCGACAACAAAACCCGCCCCTGCACCGAGAACGTTGCCGATAAACAGATTCCAACTGCCACGGTTTTTCACCACCCAGCGCCACATGAAACCCCACGTCGCCAGAAATGCGAGTAGACACAGAAACTCCATTCGATCCTTTCCTTAACCTGCAAAAACCTTGAAACAGCGCGTATTGATGAGGCGCGCTGGAGATGGACGGCAAGATAACAAAATAGTAGCTTCGCGCCACTTTCTTCAACCGCGTAACGGACTACACATGCCTACCGTTTCTTCTTTCTTGCGCCTGCTCAGCGCTTTGTTCTTCGCCATCGTAATGACCCCGGCACTTGCCTACTGGGATGAAACCCCGGAGGAGGCCTGGAAAGGATACCTCTCCGATTGTCAGAGTTTTCAGGAGGTAGTGAACAGAGTTCAAAACGGGACCATGACGACCAGGCAAGCGATGAACCGCGTCGACAGCTTGAATCACACTCTTTACGTCCATCGCGATCACCTCGCCAAGGCAAGCCTTGGCTCTCCCGAATATGCCCGTTGCGAAAACGTCATTGCCCAAGCGTTCGAGATCAGGAACAAGGAAGAGGAGGTCCTGGTCAGAGAGCTTCAAGAGCAATACTTCAAGGCCCAGGCCGAGCACAAGAAGACCCCGCAATACAAGCGCGCCCGCGCTCTGGGCTTTAGCGACGTCGGCGGAATCGCCAAGCTCAACGAACTCGCCGAGGAATCGGAAACCGATGGCGAAGCGTATCTGAAGACGTTGATGATTACGGTCGACTGGGAATGCGGCCGACATTTGCGCGCCGTGCGATACGTCAAACCCTACGTGATCTACACCGTCCACCCCGATGCGGGCAGTTGCACCGTTTATAAGGAAGTCGCGGTGCTGGGCGCCGCAATGGTAGAGAGGGGCGACCCCATCGACGAGGACTTGATATTTCAGTACGTGGGATGGAAGAAACTGACTGGCGCGGGTGGGTTTGCGATCAACATTCGAGTGGTAAAAGTGCTCAAGTAATCTGCAGGTTTTTTCTTCAACCTGAGCGTGGACAAGTGATCGCGCGTTCGATTACAGAATGTCCTTCAAGTAACCCTTGAGCGCGAGGAGCGGCTGATCGAGCTGCTCCAGCGACTGAGCCTGGCTGAAATCGGCTGACAGCTTGTGCAGTTCCCGTCCCAGCGGTTTCTCGACACCGCCCAACGCATCCATCGCCAGCCCCAGGCACTCATTCATCTTGAATTGAATGGTCTCGACATCGCCCCGGCGTACCAACAATTCGAAAATATCCCGCTGGTAGTCACCCATGACCATGTCGTCCCGCAGAATCGGGCTCAGGCCCTCTTCCTCGTAGGCGAGTTTGAGGGAGAAAAGGGCGACTGTTTCCAGTGACGTTTGCATGGTGTGGATCCTTGGGGCTCGGATGGCCAAGAAGCGGAAGATCAAAAGATCGCAGCCCGCGGCAGCTCCACAAGTGAGGGACTTTATTGCAGGCGAAAAAAAAGGCCTTGCTAAGCAAGACCTTTCTTAATTTTGGTGCCCCGAGGGAGACTCGAACTCCCACTCCTTTCGAAAACGGATTTTGAATCCGCCGCGTCTACCAATTCCGCCATCAGGGCTCAATGGCGGCGAAGTATAGAGATGAGATTACCGTTGGTCAATCACGTTTCATGGTCAATTTTCGATATTTCCGCTAGACTTTCGGGCCCTGCTAGACGAACCCCATCATGCGCGTTGCTGACTTTACCTTCGAACTCCCTGATTCGCTGATCGCTCGCCACCCTTTGGCCGAGCGTCGCGGTAGTCGCCTGTTGACCCTGGATGGGGTTAGCGGCGCCCTCGCACACCGTCAATTCACTGATTTGCTTGAGCATTTGCGCCCGGGCGATTTGATGGTGTTCAACAATACGCGGGTGATTCCGGCGCGGCTGTTCGGGCAGAAAGCCTCCGGCGGCAAGCTGGAAATCCTCATCGAGCGGGTGCTTGATGCGCATCGCGTGCTGGCGCATGTACGTTCCAGCAAGTCGCCGAAGCCGGGTTCGAAGATTTTCATCGATGGCGGTGGCGAAGCTGAAATGCTTGCGCGCCATGATGCGTTGTTCGAGTTGGGCTTCGATGAAGATGTGCTGCCGCTGCTCGATCGCGTCGGGCACATGCCGTTGCCTCCTTATATAGACCGCCCGGATGAAGGCTCGGATCGCGAGCGTTATCAGACGGTGTACGCCGAGCGCCTGGGCGCGGTGGCGGCGCCGACGGCGGGGCTGCATTTCGATCAGCCGCTGATGGAAGCGATTGCCGCCAAGGGCGTCGAGACCGCATTCGTCACGTTGCACGTTGGCGCGGGTACGTTCCAGCCGGTGCGCGTGGAGAAGATCGAAGATCACCACATGCACAGCGAGTGGCTGGAAGTCGGCCAGGACGTGGTCGATGCCGTCGCCGCTTGCCGTGCGCGGGGTGGTCGGGTGATCGCGGTCGGCACCACCAGCGTGCGTTCGCTGGAAAGTGCGGCGCGTGATGGCGTGCTCAAGCCGTTCAGTGGCGACACCGACATCTTTATCTTCCCGGGCCGGCCGTTCCATGTGGTCGATGCCCTGGTGACCAATTTCCATTTGCCGGAATCCACGCTGTTGATGCTGGTTTCGGCCTTCGCCGGTTATCCCGAAACCATGGCCGCCTACAAGGCCGCCGTCGACAACGGTTACCGCTTTTTCAGCTACGGTGATGCGATGTTCATCACCCGCAACCCCGCACCTACTGCCCCTAAACAAACAGGCCCAGAGGAAACAGAATGAGTCGCGAATGTCGCATGTCCTTTGAGCTCCTGGCCACCGATGGCAAGGCCCGTCGTGGTCGCCTGACCTTCCCGCGTGGCACCGTCGAGACGCCGGCGTTCATGCCGGTGGGCACTTACGGCACGGTCAAGGGCATGTTGCCGCGTGACATCGTCGCCACCGGCGCCGAGATCATCCTGGGCAACACCTTCCACCTGTGGCTGCGCCCGGGTACTCAGGTGATCAAGGAGCACGGTGACCTGCACGATTTCATGCAGTGGAAAGGCCCGATCCTGACCGACTCCGGCGGTTTCCAGGTGTTCAGCCTTGGCGCGATGCGCAAGATCAAGGAGGAGGGCGTGACCTTCGCCTCTCCCGTGGATGGCGCCAAAGTGTTCATGGGCCCGGAAGAGTCGATGCAGGTTCAGCGTGACCTGGGCTCCGACATCGTGATGATCTTCGACGAATGTACACCGTATCCGGCTGACGAAGACGTCGCGCGCGTGTCGATGGAGCTGTCGCTGCGCTGGGCTCAACGCTCGAAAAACGCTCACGGTGACAACACCGCGGCGCTGTTCGGGATCGTCCAGGGCGGAATGCACCAGGATCTGCGCATGCGTTCGCTGGAAGGTCTCGACAAGATCGGCTTTGATGGCCTCGCCATTGGCGGTCTGTCGGTGGGCGAACCGAAGCACGAGATGATCAAGGTGCTGGATTATCTGCCGGGCATGATGCCGGCTGACAAACCTCGTTACCTTATGGGCGTTGGCAAACCGGAAGATCTGGTTGAGGGTGTGCGCCGCGGTGTGGACATGTTCGATTGCGTGATGCCAACCCGTAATGCCCGCAATGGGCATCTGTTCATTGATACAGGCGTGCTGAAGATCCGTAACGCATTCCATCGCCATGATGAATCGCCGCTGGATCCGACCTGCGATTGCTATACCTGCCAGAACTTCTCCCGCGCTTATCTGCATCACCTGGACAAATGCGGCGAAATGCTCGGCAGCATGCTCAATACCATCCACAACTTGCGCCATTATCAGGTGCTGATGGCTGGTTTGCGCGAGGCTATTCAACAGGGTACATTGGCCGCCTTTGTCGATGCCTTCTACGCCAAACGCGGGCTCCCCGTTCCGCCTTTGGACTAAGTTTTCTGACCCCAAGATTCAACATTTGCAACTGGAGTGCTAAATGAGCTTTTTTATCTCTAATGCCATGGCTGACGCAGCTGCACCGGCTGCTGCCGGCCCAATGGGCGGCGGTTTCGAGTGGATTTTCCTGGTCGGCTTCCTGGTCATCTTCTATCTGATGATCTGGCGTCCACAGGCCAAGCGCGCCAAAGAGCAGAAGAACCTGCTGAGCAGCCTTGCGAAGGGCGACGAAGTGGTGACCACCGGCGGCATCGCCGGCAAGATCACCAAAGTGGCCGATGACTTCGTGGTTCTGGAAGTTTCCGACACCGTGGAAATGAAGTTCCAGAAGGGCGCCATCGCCGCCACGCTGCCAAAAGGCACGCTGAAAGCGATCTAAGCAACAACTTCTACTCAATCGACGGGGCGCGCAAGGCGCCCCGCGTCATAACGGGCGGCGTGATGCTGAACAAATACCCTCTGTGGAAATACATTCTGATCCTGGCGGTGCTGGCGGTCGGTCTGATTTATTCCGCTCCCAATCTTTACCCCGATGACCCGGCTATTCAAATCAGCGGCGCCAGCACGGCTCTGCAGGTCAATCAGGCCGATCTGGACCGCGTAAGCACCGCGCTTCACGAGTCCGGGATCAACGTCAAGGCGGCCACTCTGGCGGCAAACGGCAAGGGCGGCCTGATCCGTCTGAGCAAGGCTGAAGATCAGCTGCCGGCCAAAGACGTTGTGCGCAAGGCATTGGGTGATGACTATGTCGTCGCGCTGAACCTGGCACAAACCACCCCGCAATGGCTGCGCAATCTGGGCGCGCACCCGATGAAGCTGGGTCTGGACTTGTCCGGTGGTGTGCACTTCCTGCTGGAAGTGGACATGGATAAAGCCCTCGATGCACGCCTGAAAGTCTACGAAGGCGACGTCAAGAGCCTGCTGCGCAAAGAGAAGCTGCGCTATCGCAGCCTGCCGCAACTGGGCGGTGCCATCCAGTTGGGCTTCGCTGATGAAGGCAGCCGCGAACAAGCCCGTGCACTGATCCGCAAGAACTTCAACGATTTCGACATTGTTCCGGCCGACCTCAATGGTCAACCGGTGCTGCGTCTGGCGATGACCCCGGCCAAGCTGGCGGAAATCCGCGAATACTCCATCAAGCAGAACTTGACCACGGTACGTAACCGCGTCAATGAGCTGGGTGTTGCCGAACCGATCGTCCAGCGTCAGGGCGCCAACCGTATCGTGGTTGAGCTGCCGGGCGTGCAGGACACTGCCGAAGCCAAGCGTATCCTCGGCAAAACGGCCAACCTTGAGTTCCGTCTGGCGGCAGAGCCGGGCGCTTCGAAAGCCACCTCCGAGACGTTCGAGTTCCGTGAAGGCAATCGTCCTCCGGCGCAGATCGAGCGTGGTCTGATCATCACCGGTGATCAGGTCACTGACGCCAAGGCCGGTTTCGGCGAACACGGTACGCCTGAGGTGAACATCCGTCTGGATGGTCATGGTGGCGAACTGATGAGCCGCGCGACCCGTTCGAACGTCGGTCGCAGCATGGCAGTGATCTTCATCGAGCAGCGTCCGGTCACCACTTACACCAAGCAAGTGGTTGGTGGCGTCGAGAAAGACGTACCGGTGCAGACCTTCAAGGAAGAGAAGAAGATCATCAGCCTGGCGACCATTCAGTCGCCGCTGGGGGCTCAGTTCCGCATCACTGGCCTGAACGGTCAGGGCGAGTCGTCCGAACTGGCGCTGCTGTTGCGTGCCGGTGGTCTGGCGGCGCCGATGTACTTCGCTGAAGAGCGCACCATCGGTCCGAGCCTGGGTGCTGACAACATCACCAAAGGTATCGATGCATCGCTGTGGGGCATGCTGTTTGTCTCGCTGTTCATCATCGCCATCTATCGCTTCTTCGGCATCATCGCCACTGTCGCTCTGGGCGTGAACATGGTGTTGCTGCTGGCGCTGATGTCGCTGCTGGGGGCAACGCTGACCCTGCCGGGTATCGCTGGTATCGTCTTGACCATGGGTATGGCGGTCGACGCCAACGTGCTGATCTTCTCGCGGATTCGCGAAGAGATTGCCGCCGGGATGACCGTGCAGCGTGCAATCAGCGAAGGCTTCGGCCGGGCATTCACCGCGATTCTCGACGCCAACCTGACAACCTTGTTGGTCGGCGGGATTCTCTTTGCCATGGGCACAGGCCCGGTCAAAGGCTTCGCAGTGACCATGTCCCTCGGGATCTTTACCTCGATGTTCACGGCCATCATGGTGACCCGCGCGATGGTCAACCTGATCTTCGGCGGTCGTGACTTCAAGAAGTTGTGGATTTAAGGGGCTGCCATGTTACGTACAATCAACTTCATGGGCGTTCGCAACGTTGCGTTCGGCGTCACATTGTTCCTTACCGTGCTGGCCTTGTTCAGTGTCGCCACCAAGGGCATGAACTGGGGTCTGGACTTTACCGGCGGTACGCTCATCGAGCTGACCTACGAGCGTCCGGCCGATGTCACCAAGGTGCGCGAGCAACTGGTGGAGTCGGGTTACCACGAAGCTATCGTGCAGAGCTTCGGTGCAACCACTGATCTGCTGGTGCGTATGCCTGGCGAAGACCCGCAACTGGGTCATCAGGTAGCCGATGCTCTGCAGAAGGTCGGCGGCGACAACCCGGCGACGGTCAAGCGTGTCGAGTTCGTCGGCCCGCAGGTCGGTGAAGAGCTGCGCGACCAGGGCGGCCTCGGCATGCTGCTGGCGCTCGGCGGCATTCTGCTTTACCTGGCTTTCCGCTTTCAGTGGAAGTTCGCGGTCGGCGCCATTGTTTCGCTGATTCACGACGTGATCGTGACCATCGGTATTCTGTCGTTCTTCCAGGTCACCTTCGACCTGACGGTGCTGGCGGCGGTACTGGCGATCATTGGTTACTCGCTGAACGACACCATCGTGGTGTTCGACCGGGTTCGTGAGAACTTCCGTGTGCTGCGCAAGGCTTCGTTGATCGAGAACATCAACATCTCGACCACTCAGACTTTGCTGCGCACCATGGCGACGTCGATCTCCACGTTGTTGGCGATCTCGGCTCTGCTGTTCTTTGGTGGTGACAACCTGTTCGGCTTCTCCATTGCCCTGTTTATCGGTGTTCTGGCGGGTACTTACTCGTCGATCTACATCGCTAACGTGGTGTTGATCTGGCTGGATCTGACCACTGAAGACCTGATTCCACCCGCTAACACCGACAAGGAAATCGACGACCGTCCATAACGGCCATCGTTTTCCCGGTTGTCAGCCAAAAAAGGCGCGAGTTGAACTCGCGCCTTTTTTTATGCTCCAAGGCTGGGATAAGCGCGGGCCCGACCCGCATGTGATGGTCAGGAGGTTCATGTGAACAAGTCGTTACTGGTTGGTGCGGTATTGGGTGCTGTCGGTGTAACAGCCGGGGGTGCTGTTGCCACCTACAGCCTGGTTAAAAGCGGCCCTGAGTATGCGCAAGTGCTGGCCGTTGAGCCGGTTAAAACACAGATCAAGACGCCACGTGAAGTTTGCAAGGATGTAACCGTGACCCGGCAGGCGCCGGTCAAGGACCAACACCAGATCCTCGGCACCGCTATCGGTGCGGTAGCGGGCGGTTTGCTGGGTAACCAGGTGGGGGGTGGCACCGGCAAGAAGATTGCCACGGTGGCAGGTGCGGTTGGCGGCGGTTATGCCGGCAACAAGGTGCAGGAAGGTATGCAAAACCGTGACACCTACACCACCACGCAAACGCGCTGCAACACAGTGAATGACATCAGTGACAAGGTTGTTGGTTACGACGTGCGTTATTCGCTGGATGGCAAGGAGGGCAAGGTGCGGATGGATCGCGATCCGGGCAACCAGATTCCGGTCGACAAGGAAGGTAAATTGATTCTGTCGCAGAATGGGTCGGGCCAATAATCGTTCGATCGTTTGAGATGAAGCACCCTGCGGGGTGCTTTTTTGTGTTCGTGATTCAAGTCGCGCGGTAAATCCCGTGTGGGGGGAGCTTGCTCGCGAATGCTGCTTAATATTCAAAGTGGATGCTGAATGACTCACCGCTCTCGCGAGCAAGCCTGCTCTCACATTGGGTCTATGGTGTGTCGGAAGGTCTAAATCATGGACATAAAAAAAGCACCCCGAACAGACTGTGTGAAAACACACTGATGAAGGCCCAACAAAACGCCCCGACTTGTTCGGGGCGTTTGTTTTTGTGCGGGCAACAGACGAAAAAAGGCCTTTCAGCCCATTGGCGCCATCAACTGGCGGGCTCCAAGCACGCTAATCGCTCGCTTGAGGTTGTAAGCGTTCACCGCCAAGGCCATTTCCGCTTTTGCTCCCTCCAACTGACGCAGCAGGAAGCGACCATTCCCAAACAG
>NZ_CAXAPN010000064.1:0-12270 GCF_963971015.1 Pseudomonas sp. RA_15y_Pfl2_54 | reverse complement strand
GGTACAGGCAGCCGCTGATCAGCGGTTGGTCGGGGTCGCCTTCGAGGAAGGTGACGAGCACTTCCATGCCGATGCGCGGGATGGCGATGCCGCCGTACTGGGCGCCGGCCCAGGCGCTGGAGACGCGGAGCCAGCAGCTGGTTTTGTCGTCGGCCTGGCCTTCGCGGTCCCAGTGGAATTGGACTTTGACGCGGCCGTATTGGTCGCAGTGGATTTCTTCGCCTTTGGGGCCGGTGACCACGGCGCTCTGGCTGCCGAGGATGCGCGGTTTCGGGTGGCGCAGGGGCGGGCGGTTCGGCACGTCCCACGGGGTCGCCTGGAAGCGGTTGCGGTAGCCCTGGTGGAAATCGTCTTTGAGTGCGGTGGTGTCGCTGGTCACCGATTCTTCCAGCACTTGCGGCTGTTTGCCTTCGTGCAGCACTTCGGTCAGCAGCCACAGGTCGTTCCACTTGGCTTTTGGGTGCTCGGTCAGGGCCAGAAAATGGCCGCTGACCAGCAGCGGCTGATCGCTCTTGCCTTCAGCCAGTTGGAAGTCGCTGCGGTGGCGTTCGAGGGCGCGTTTGGCCAGGTGTTTGCCGCGCTCACGATCAACGAAACGGCCCGGGTAATCGTAGTCTTCGAGGTCGGGCAGGGCGTCGCCACGGTTTTCGCTTTCCAGGGTCAGGCGCGGTTTTTCGAAGTCGTAGTCGCGGCGCGTGGTGCGGCTGGTGCGGGTTTCCAGGCGCAGGTCGAAGCGCTTGATCACCGGGTTGCTGGCGACCATGCCGGAGTCTTGCTGGTAGGCCACAGGCTTGAGTTTCGGGAACACCGTCTGGTCATCGCCGAACACCAGCTTGTGCGCCGTGGCGCTGTGCTGGAAGTGGTAGTGAATGCCTTCTTCCTCGCACAGGCGCTGGATGAAATGCAGGTCGGATTCGTCGTATTGCACGCAGTAGAGGCGCTCGGGGTAGATCGAACCGGTCTGGAAATCGTAGGCGTTGCTCTGGATGCCGTGTTCTTCGAGGACCATGCCGATGATTTTCGGCACGCTGAGATTCTGGAAGATACGCTGGTTGACGCGGTGCGCCAGGTACGACAGTTGAGGGCGCAGGGTCACCGCCCGCAAAAGCGGGTCAACGTACGCGAAATTCTGAAGGGGCGTAAACAACATCGACCAGCAGAGCTGGTCGATGTGTGAAGCGATCAACCGTAATTAAACGACTGGAGCACGCCAGTCATCGGTAACCGATCCATAAACCCCACCTACCGCAGGATGAGGCTTTGATTTACCGTGGCATCTCCGGTGAGCAGTTCCACGGAAGCAAGGCCTCATAGTCCTCTACTGACGAGGCATGCGGCAACCGCTCAAGTACGTGGCGCAGCCACGTATAGGGCTCTTGGCCGTTGACCTTTGCTGTCTCGATCAAGCTATAGATCTGCGCACTGGCTGTCGCCCCTTTGGGCGTGTCACTGAACAGCCAGGCCTTGCGCCCGATCACAAACGGTTTTATTGCGCGCTCTGCCGGGTTGTTGTCGATCGGTAAAAATCCAGCTTCCACGTAACGCTCCAGCCGGCTCCAGTTGTTGGCAAGATAATTAACCGCCTTACCCAGCACGCTTTGCGGCGTGACCTGGGACTGGGTTTTCTCCAGCCAGCTTTTCAACTGCGCCAGTACCGGCAAGCTCTTTTCCTGGCGACCGATAAAACGTTGTTCATCACTCACGTCCTTGAGTTCACGCTCGACGCCGTACAGCTTGTTGATCATTGCCAGCGCGATATCCGCGCGCCCGGTTTTACCTTTCGGCTGTACTTTTTGCGCCTCGACAAACTTGCGCCGTGCATGGGCCATGCACGCCAATCGCTCAACACCGGGTTGCAGCGCCAACGCGTTATAGCCGGCGTAATCGTCGGTCATGACATAGCCGCGATAACTTTCCAGCAGGCGCAGTGGCACTTCCTGCGCACGGCTGGAGGTGTAGTCGAACAACACCACTTTTCGATCCGGCGGCCCGCTGGCCTGCACCCACATCCACGATTGGCTGGTCGGGTCGCGATCCGGTTCTTTGAGTACCTGGACGCGGGTTTCATCGCAGTGGATGACCGGGCTTTCCAATAAGCGGTCGCGCATCAGATTCAACAGCGGTTGCAGATGCTCGCCGCATTGGATGATCCAGCGGGCCAGCGTCTGGCGCGGGATTTCTATGCCATGGCGACTCAGCACCGTTTCGAAACGGTGCAGCGGCAAGCCATCGACATACTTGGTGGTCAGCAGCATCGCCAGAACGCTTGGGCTGGCCATGCTCTTTTCGATTAACTGCGCTGGCTTGTCAGCGATGACCGGTGCCATTTCACAACCGCGGCAACCGTAGACTTTGCGGATGTGTTTGATGACCCGGATCTGCATCGGCACGATGTCCAGCTGTTCGCTGGTTTCTTCACTGATCACGTGCTTGCGGCAACCGCAGGCACAGATCAGTTCGTGTTCGGGCAGGTCGTGAATGACTTCGATGCGCGGCAAGTCAGCCGACAACGGCTTGCGTTTGCCGCGACGCGGCGTCGGAGCCACAACTTCTTCATCGGCGTCGCCGATGGAAGGCATCGGCTCACTTTCAGGCTCGTTGAACAACGCCAGTTGCGGCGTGTTGGGTTCGACCGTCTGCTCGGATTTTCGATTGAACAAACGGTCGCGCAACAGCTTGATCTGTTCTTTCAGATCGACGATATGAGTCTGGTAGGCCTCAGCCGTTACCTGCTCACGACTGAGCGCCTCAAGCAGCAGTTGCTTGAGCAGGGCAGGATCGTCAGGAAGGTCTTTGGGCATGGAAATCATGCCCGGATTATACCGGGTCAGGCGACGAAACGCGGAGTCAAAACCTGATGCGGAGGGTTGCGCCAAAGATCAAAACCGTCCAGCAGCCAATTCAGTTCCTGCACCGTCAACACGATGGCTTCGTCGGGGTCGTCTGGTGATATTTTAAAACGTTCGGATTCGAGGCGCTTGAGCCAGAGACAGAAACCGTTGCGCTCCCAATAGAGGATTTTCACTCGGTTACGGTGGCGATTCAGGAAAACAAAAAGCACCGGATCGAATACGGCAACCTTGATATCCAGCTCGACCAGGGCGGCCAGACCATCGATGGATTTTCGGAAGTCGACCGGCTTAGGGTAGAGGTACACTTTTTCGACTTTGGCGTCGGGGCGCATCATGGCGTGCTGGCTCCTGAAAGAGATCGGGAGCACAGCATCCAGAATCAAATGGCGGCTTTGAATGTGGGGTTCGTGGATCGGTTACAGTCATCGGAACCCGAAGTACCGGATATTTCGTGGGGCCAGGTGATTTTGCGGTAGGTGAACTGCACTTCTTTCAGGTGGGTGAAGTGCGAGTTTCCTGGATTCTGGCAGTTGTGCATTTTGTTGTTGATGGCGACATAGGTAATCATGAACGATGAATATTATCGAAGTCATCGGCTTTCGGAGTTGCATGTATCCCTTTTGCTTCTTGAGCGCGGTAATACGCCTCAATCGTCAACGATGGATCGATACGCGCTTTAACGATGCAGGGTTCTTTTTGCCACGGATATTCCTGTAACTGCTTGGCCAGAGCCTTCTGTCCGCCTGTGATCCATCCTTTCGCCGACTGTTCTCTCCATCGTCGTGGGTTGCGGCCAGTTTTTGCGTCGTGCGCGACTGTCACGGGATCAAGTTGGCGACTTTGCTCAAGCACAGGCAGGTCAGGCAGCGGCTGCGTGATATCCATGTAGCGTTGTAGACAATCCCAAAAAGCGAGTGCGTTGGCCTGATCCAGCCCCAGCGAGTGAACCTTGGTCGCCAGGCAAATTTTGTTGTCGGTATAGCGATGATGCAGCCACAGCGCGTAGTCGTGGGAGCCGAAGCCATTAGGAAGTAACTGAAGCACCGGGTCGAACTCTTCAAATGGTGCAACGAATAGCTTGCGGAAACGCCTTTTGAACCTGAGCATGCCATCAGTTCGATTAAATTCGCTGCCATCGTGCGTGCTGATTTTGCTATGAAACCACAATAATGCGTCGGTTCCGAGGGAGGCTACGAAATATAGAAAGACGCCTGCCCACAGGGCGATACTCATTGAGCTCGTATTGAATAGTGAACCTTTTAACCAATAGGTAGTAATTGCACCGGCTACAAATCCTAAGACTTGCATGTGGTGAACAAACTTATTGCCCGTCATGAATAACACTAGAGAGGTGAGCATCAAAATGGCAGTGGAAATACCAATGAACGCGCCACCCGCAGTGCCAGGGGCTCCATGTCCTAACTCTATTCCTATGGAACCGAAGACCCCAAGAGTCCAAGGTGCCCAAATGAACGAAAAACTTACGAGCTTAAGTACGAAAAGAAAATGTGGCACTTTGCTGGAGTTTTGAAATTTCCAGTGTTTATTTGTGCAGTAGGTTTCTGTGTCGTGCTCGTCTTTTTTATTCGGGTCGGCGAGTTTGATAACCTCAAATTGTGAACTGACTTCCACCTCCGGCTCTAAGTTGGCATAATTACCAAATGCTAGATGAGTGTTAAACATTCCGGTCCGGTTGGCATCCTCCGGCCAGCGAGGTGGTGGTAAAAGCTTTTTGCTATCACTTCGGTATGCTCCACTAGCATAGGTGCTATTTATATCTGTAATCATACTTTAGACTCGATTATTTCAATCTGCCAATAAGGTGGTGCGTCTTCGGGTGAAATATTGTCCGGAGGTGTTTGGCGATCCCTAATAGTGAATGGTATCCATTTCTTAGGGCTAGGTTGAGGCAGTACTAGGCTCTCTTCTGTTTCGCTGACGCTGAGTTCAAATTGAGCGCTTATTTTAAGCCCTTCGGTCATTTCGAAGCTGTAGCGTTGCAGTGGAGTGAGATGCATAACTGGAAGGCTAGGTGATAAAATGTATAACACGCTGGTCGCATCTAGTGGCAAAGCAGATATTTTTGGGCTTGCCGCGGGAACGCGATTATATCGTTTGACAGATAATAATCCAGACTTCTCCAGTCTGGTTTGGAATTCTTGCGCGATCAGTCGAAATTTTTTATCATTTTCGAACATTGACAATAACGGCGAACTGAGAACTACAGCCCAATCGTTCATGGAGCGGTTACAAATAGCGAGCGAAGCGTTGATCGCTGGTCATCACTGAACGAACTATCAGTGAGGCGCAGGAGGATCAACTGATCCTGGTCTTTAACTCGCTCAAGTACTATCGCGTCTGGATCGATTCCCTTTGCTGAAACCGCATCGGCTATCAGTTTCTTGTATTTCTCATGCACCAGTGTGTCCGTGTACTGTGGCCCAGAGGCGGAATCTGATTTAACACTCTCTGGAGAATGTAACGTGGCAAAGTCTTCTTTACATCCGGTTAGTAGCAGAGCAGATGCAAGTAATATTTTTTTGAAGAAAACATAGTGTATCCATAAAATTTGCGCAATGTGCTAAGTCAATGCTCGCTCATTTTTTGAAATAGGTAATGAAGTCCACTCCTGATGCAAAAGCTTTCTCGATTTTGTTGCTTTGCTCTTGCAGTATCTTGCTAGGTTGGGCCCACTGCTCAAAAGGCAAAGGCTCGGACCATTCTTCAATGGATCTTGGCATGTTCCTCATCTTGTAACGATGGTCCCATTCGGAAACTAAGTAGGGAATCTTCCACCAAGTGAGTAAGCTCCCGATGTACCAAAGTGAAAGACTTACGAGGGACCTCTCACCGGCTGCATATTCTTCATGGATTTCTAAGCGTTTTGAATCGAACGTTCGACAATCTTAGTAAGTGGCCTTGCGTGGGCAGTGTTCAAACCCGCTTTCCATGAAAGTGCGAATGGCTTCCCATTTACTTAATCCATGTATGGGGGGGAGGATTCCCTGATTAATAAAATGAGTTTCGCCGCTTTTAGGATCGGTTAAAGCAATTCCAAATGTATAACTAATTACTGTCCCGCTTCAGGTGTAGCCCGTGCTTGTAGATATCCGGCTGACTAGTGTTTCCCAGTTTTGAATAATTGGACTATCGAAGTTATTAGGGAAAATACAGACTTGTCTGCGCTGTCTGTTAAATCTGATGGGACGATTGTGTGTCTTTGCGAGAGTCGTACTAACTGTTACGCAAAATCCCACTGCTATTGTTATCAGGTCTCCCCATGCGGCAATTGGAAGTCCGGATAGAAAGAATTCTTTGTAGTTGGATTCAAAGGTTTTCCCGTAATTGTTCAGGAACGATCCTAGTCCTGCGATGGTGGGGCCAATCACCAAACTCATGATCACCAGGAACATAGCGCCAGCAATAAACAGTTCTACTTGGAAAGGATTATTCTTATTTCTGATTCCGATATCAATGTATCGTTCGTTTATTTCTAGGATACTCCCATCGATATCCATTGGGGGCTGCCCAGTGGGCAATGGTAGCGGGGATAAAAAGAGAGCTTCGCCAGTAAGATGTTTTCGGATTTCACCTGCGTTAGGACGATTATTTTTTATTTTAAGCTCGTCATCTAAGTTTTTTGAGTTTGACTTCATGCTGGCGTCGTCGATTTTTGCGCTGCGCTTTTGTAAGCAAAGGTGACAGATTTATTTCTAAAAAATACATCTATCACCCTATCACCTTTTGCTCTCTTGGTTCCTACGCCTCGTTAACTTTTTTTAAATTAGACCGGCGGTCTTGCATGCCTCAACAAACGTTGCGCCTTTTTTATCCATTGCGTTTTTTACCGCCTGATTGGCGTTTATCAATGCAGCGCTTGGTTTTGCCCATTGTTCTTTAGGCAAAGGTTGGGACCAACTATCTACTTTTTCCGGTAGAGCGCGACTTCCCTTCCGGTAGCTCCACTCGGCCAGTATGTAAGGCATTTTCCAAAAGCTCAGCACGCGCCAGATGTACCAACGTCGCAATGGCCACGGTGTGCGCTTGGGGTAACCATAATGCTCACGCTCCTTGTCCGTAAGTTTGGCCCCTTCGTCGTTCGAATTGCACATCCAGCGAGCGTCATCGCGCTCAATTTCAAAAGTGTGCAGCCCTTCATAAGATTTCAGGCGATCACCTGTCGGAGTAAGTCCCAAAGCAGTTAGCACTGGGTTCGGCGTATCTACTATCTGTCCGTCTTCCATGTAGTTTCGGATTGATGTCCACATCCCTAGCGCGTGCGCGTCACTGGGCTGTGGGAGAAGAAGAAACTGCACTTTGTCTTGTTCGGCATCCTCAAGAGCCATCCCAAAAGTGTATTGGCGTGTCGCGCCATAACTGGTGATACCTTGGGTGTTTGCGACCCAAGCAACCACGCCCTCCCATGGCACCACCAGTACGCGATCAGTATTATGGTCAACGTAGCAAACTTCACGACGTTGGCGATTGAAGCGCACTGGATATTTTTTTGGAGAAAAAATTACGTCGGAAAACATTCCATATAAATAGGCTCCTATTGGTATTGCGAATAAGAGAGAAGCACTAGTCGTCACCTGTAAAAAGGTAATTAGATCAGTAAGCGGCTCAGGAAAATTTTCAGGGTAAAAAATAACGCCGGCAAGGATTACTAGGCTAGGCATTATGAATGCTGTAAACAGCGCCATCCAAATAGCCGCAGCGAGTATTTTTCCTTGCTCAACCATTCCCCAGTTGCTTCCACCTATCTCAAGGAATACGTCATTTATGGCGGAAAAGTTACGGCTAGAACCTTGTGTTTGTCCGGTGTAAACAGGTAGTGGGGATAAGAATAAGGTTTCGCTTAGTCCTCCTGTGCGAATCTCGCCCGCACAGGGTCGCTGACTTTTAATGTCCGGTGCATCTAGTGTTTCTGAAAACTGGTCACTGCGTTTGAAAATATTTTTAAACATCGACGGCCGCCAATTCTTCTTTTTTGAATATTTTAAACGTGCCTTTTCCCGCCCCGATCGGCAAGGTCTCAACAGGATCGAGTGTGTACTTGCCCTTGGTAGGGATTCGTACTCCATAGCTCGTGGTGATTCGTAAATCCTTTAAAACGAAGCAGGTGCGATGTATCAAATCGCGTTCTGCTTCCAATTGATAGCCAATGTTGAAGGCTAAAGCAAAGTCGGAAGTTTGCAAGGAGTCACTGATAGGGAGTTTGAGTGTCAGTGCTTCATTTCCTTTGCTGGCGACCATAAACCTTGTGGCCCAAGTGGCAGTACTTTCTTGCCATCGTAGTGGCGGGAGATTTGGATTGTATCCCCCTCGCATTGGAGCATCACGTTTTTGCTGGTACGCAAGTAACTGTAACTGACGGCTATCCATCTCTTTCGTGCTGACACCCGGGAGGATCAGTTTCAAATAGGTCTGCTTCTCATCGCGGATGAGTTCGCAAGTGGGCTTTTGCACCACCTTTGCCAACTCGCTCCACTCAACTTGGGTACTACGATTCTTTGTCTGGTTTCCCCATGCACTGGATTGCATCCACTTCTGCAGTTCGTCTAAATTGAAATAGTTATAAAGTCCTTCACCGATCAGCTGCAGGGCTGTACCTATTAAACCAATCAAATTGGCGCGTGCACCAATTGACACCAATTCTGGGCTTGCTTCTGCCCAAGCAAATACACGCATTTCAGTCGGTGTTTTTATTACGGTTTTAACAATAGAGCCAGTATGTTTGGCTCCCCATGTACCCGCGCCGATCAATATTGCGTCGCCGCTAATTTGTAGCGTTGAAGCGCCCAGCCCTTTGGAATCTCCTTGGGCGAGTGCTTTCGTCCACTGGATAGAGTGTTTGCGCAAATCCAGTGAAGCAGATAACACACTAAAACCGAACGCGCCGATGCCCGCGACGCCAGCCCAGCGACCTAGTCGAGTCATCGTATTTAGCTTACCGGCCGTACTTGCCATTTCCTCAATGTGCGCTTGGAAAATCGTAACTGAAAGCCCCTGTACTGTGGCAAATCCGGCGCCAGCGATACCAACAAACGCTTCAGTAAAAGACCAGGCATCGCTCGCTGACAAGGATGTTTTGTCTTTTTTAAGTAGAGTGCTCACTGCCTCGATGAATTTCTGTCCTTGAATGATGAACAGTCCAAAAGCCAGTAAGTCTCCCTTCGACTTTAAGGCTCCGCTCAGAGGTTTATTAAAGGTTCCCGTTGATCGAAAATCTCTAACTGTCCTGTCCATTTCCGCACGTAGTTGTGGGTCTAAGCCATCGATGACGGTGCCAATTTGTGCGGGGCTGTTACCTCCCACTACTAGGGCACCACTTAGCTTTTCTTCCAGAGGTATCAGTTGTAGTTTCAGTTGGTCAATTCGCTGCTGGTAAACAGCCTCACTGCCCGCTTGGGCTGAACCTGATGATTGCAGCATCAGTTCCCGATTTCGCAGCTTATAGGTTGCGCTTAATTGATCACGCAAGCTTAGTGATTGTTCGCTGGCCTGATTGTAATTAGCGATCTCCGTGGCCGTTGCTGCCCGTAAAGTCAGGCCTTTGGTGGAGAACTCGCGTAGCAACTGCAATCGTGCGGGGCTGCCGATATTTCGTATATAGGTATTTGGGTCAATATTTTGCATTCTTTTGAATGCATCATGTGCTTTTTCCAGTTGATCAGCAGCCTTTAGTTGGGTTGCCGGGTTATACGCCTCAGTAAGCATGCTTTGCAAACCGGCAAATTGAGTGCTCAATTTTGCGTAATTGGGTAGGCGTGCAGAGACCAAACTACTGAATTGATTGCCAAGCGCGTCGGCATTTACCAAATTCTCCTTCGCTGACAAAATACCAACAGCCAAATTGCTCAGGTCAACGAGTTTCTTAGCAATATCAATTTGATCTATCAGTCCTAAGGTGTCGAGTCCAGGTACGACTGTTAACAGATTCGATTCTAAATAGGTGGCGAGCTTTTCAACTGCTTTTCTATCGGGGCACATGGCTGCCACGCAGACGAACTCGGTTTTCAAACGATGCTCGATTTGGGCATCAAGATGAAAGTCGTAATACCACGCAGCCCGGTGGAAGAGTCCGTCAGTGAACATCGTCAAGCGATCTTCGCGTATTTTTCCTAGTCGCTTGCTCCAATGTGAGAGGAGATTTTGCTGGCGAGTAATAAATGTTTCCATTTCTTCTCGGTTGACAAGATTCGCGATACCGCGCTGGCCAAGATCCTTGCCATGTAAGGCCTCCCACGTTTGTAGGCTTAGCGTATTGATTGTGCTTTGGTGCTTGCGATAAAGCGGCTGCCCCATTGCATCGGTCATATCGACAAACGCCTTCGCGTAAGGATTGGTCAATGCTGCTTTTCGCCACTGAGACTCATCGCCATACACACCAGGGTCACGATGGTCGCGACGAGCCTTTAGGTAGTCGTAGATTTTTGATTGTTGTTGCTTGTTAGTTTCGTCTTTCAGCGCTTTGACGTCTGAATCTGTGCCGCTAAGGGCGGTCAGTCGTGAGGCATTAACTTCATATAAAGACTGAATGTAGGAGCCGGTAAGGTACTTTGCCTGGCATTTATCGTCGGCACTCCATTTTTCAATCCAGTCAGCTACTTTCAACTGTGCGCTGGCAAGGTCGCGCATGACACCAATGTCATCGCGCAGCACCAGAAAAAGATAATCATCCTTGTACGGGCCCTGTACCTTGCTGGTAAATGATTCTATTGCCGTATTTTGGAACTGCGGCTCATGTTCCCAGTTATAAGGTTTGCTCTCTTCTGAGTCGGCACCTTCAGGTAGCGCCTTGGCTCGGGTTTCGTTCTCAGCCACTTCGGCTAACCATTTTTTCGCCTGCATTTTGCTGAGCAGACTTTCACCTCCCTTCTCAGGGCAGACACTCGCCAATTCGACGGACTGCATTAAGCGCTTTCGTTCATCCTTGGATCTGAGAACTTGCGAGCACTTGAAGGCCGTCCATTGAATTTCCGAGTAACTGGCGTACAACGCATGATTGCGAGGGAAAACCAAGTGTGGTTCACCAATAGAGCTGGTTCGGGTGTCGCCCGATACTTCCTGACTGTTCCACAAAAGCTTGGTGATTTGACCTCTTTCGACACGGTATTCGTGCAGGTAACCAGTAGTGCCGTCGATTATGTACAAGTAGCCGTCGCGTAACAGCCGGATACCCAGCGGCTGGCTTTTCGTCTGAAATGGCATGGCCAGTTCAGCCTTCGGATCGAGATACTCAACCAGTCCAAAACGCAGCGGCAGTAGCTGCACTTTTTTCTTCGCCAATTGGCATTCACCCATGGGAACGCGGGTGTCCTTCGCACTCATGGCCATCGCTGCGGTATTAGCACTGGGTTTTGGCGGTTGTTGAGTAGTCACGATGGGCTTCCTTGTCGATCAATGGCACGTTGCTCAGCTAATTCAGCCGCGCGCTCCAGACGCTTCAATGGCGCTTCTGGTGTTGACTCCGCCAGCAGGAGAAAAATATCTGGGTGTTCAGTCACGGGTTCACCGGCCAAATACCCGAAAACGTTCGCGTAAAGTGTTATTTCCTGTTCAGAGGCATAGCCTTGCTGATACGCATCATCTGCAATTTTCTGCGCATACTGACGACGCTCAGGCCCTGCAAAGGATGACATAAAGTCTGGAAAATAAGTCTGCAGATGCTCGCTCAACCCTGAGACGAAATTACGAAACTCGACTTCGCCTAACGCCGTGAGTTCTGAGTCCGTCAAACGATAGGTATCGGGTTCGATATTTGCGGGATCGGGGCGCTGGTGTTGATGCCATTCAGCCACCACTCCATCCGGCAGGCAGATGTGCGTAACCGGACCAAACCAGCGGGCACCTCTGGCTTGCTCCGCCAGTGCGAACAGCGGTCGCATGACTGCTGGGTCGGCGATACGTGGCATGACCTCCACACCACTGGGGTGCTCTACAGTCAGCAGATGGCGCAAGTGGCTCCAGAGTTGGTGAACATCGGCATCACTGAACAGTAAATAACCCCATTCAAGGGCTGCATGCTCGCGGAAGTACTCCAATAGCGGATCGTTGGCGCCTTTGAGAGCAATCAAATAGGGCGAGATATCTGCCAGCTCCTGCCAGCGAGTGGACTGGTACAGGCTGTAGGCTTGGTTGTCCCACTGAAACAATTGCTGCGCGAGGTTGGGAACACTGACGCCATCCAGCAGCAGATAGGCTGGGGTTTTCCACGGCAGATCACTCGGGAGCGGCGGTAGTTCGATCATTTACTGTGCCTCCTTTTGCGCGGCCAGTTTGGCGGCTTCACAAACCGCACAAATCGGCTTCTTCTGCATCAACGCCTGCCGCTGCGCCGGCACCAGCAACTGCCCAGCCTTATCCGCATCCGCCTGCTTCAACGGCCCCGGCAACAACGGCGCAGCGCCCGTGC
>NZ_CAXAPN010000063.1:0-14912 GCF_963971015.1 Pseudomonas sp. RA_15y_Pfl2_54 | reverse complement strand
TCCCCTGGCTCTGGGTGGAATCCTTGCCGTTTTCGATTGAGCCTGAAGCCCACTTTGGCGTTTTGTCCAAACATCGAAGAGAAATTCTGGGACGTCATTGGGCTGTATCTGGAATGCAAAGGGAGAGGATGTTTTGAATAAAATACAACGCGCCCGTGAAGCACTGGCTTCACCGATCAATAGGGATCTTGTTTCTGAGGTGACACACTAGAGTTTTGAGGATTTTTCAATGGAAAAGTTAGTTTCTTTTTAGTGTGCAGTTAGGAAGTTGTGTTGTGCGGTAGCTATGAAGATCAGTTTTGTAATTTACATCCCCTTGTTATACGTTGAACAATATCAATTGTTTTATCCATTATGCATATCTGATATGCGTTGACAGTCCTCGATTTGATATGGAATTTTAGGCAGGCGTTACTGGCTTTTTTTTGCCCGTAAAGTGGTGCGATACTTCTATTCATACATAAAGGATTGTTTATGAGAGCGGTACATATGTTGGGCGCAGGGCATATGGGGGGGGCCATTCTTTACGGCCTTCGTCAGCAGATGAAGGGTACCGACAGTCTTCGTGTTGTCGAGGTTGATGCCGAGCGTAGCGCCAAATATTCCACTGATGGTTTCCGGGTCAGTACCCGCCTCGAAAGACTTGAGGACGACGACATTGTTGTTCTGGCTGTCCCTCCACAGCAGTTCGAACAGGCATTGGTACAAAACGAGCTGCTCAAACGACATCGCGGCCCGGTCATCTCGGTCATGGCCGGCATCACTTTGCATACGCTGACCCGTGAGTTGGGGCATTGCAACGTCGTGCGTTCGATTCCCAATACACCGTCACAGGTGGGTGAAGGCGTGACACTGTATTACGCCCCGACGCAAGCCCGTCCCGAACTGACAGCTGCTGCACAGCAGGTGTTCGGCGCAATCGGCTTGGTCATTCGTGTTGAGGACGAAGCGCAGATTGATTCAGGCACGGCCCTGGCAGGCGGCGGTCCAGCGCTGGTCGCCTTTTTTGCCGACGCCTTGCAGGAATATGCTCATGAGGAAGGTTTCGATGCCGGTCAGGCTGAACTGATCGCAACTCAGCTACTGCACGGCACTGCCCGGTTGATACGCGAAACGGGCAAGCCCGCCTGGCAAGTCTGCAAGGATGTACAAACCAAAGGCGGTACGACGGAGCGTGCTATCGACACGTTTGTTGATGCGGATATCAAGGGCATCGTCAAAGCGGCGTTACGGGCTGCGGCGCGTCGCTCGGTAGAACTCGGAAAGTAATGAGAAAAGGATAGCTTGATGAGTGCCCAGGTAAATTTGCAATCAGCCTCTCCAAACATCGATTCTCCACCGGCGGAGGACGTCAGTTACTCGCTCTATTTTGGTTTGGGTCAGTGCCTCACACTGGTGGATCACCCTGAAGTGTTCAAAGTCAGCGGGGCCGGCAAAGCATTTGGTTCATTACTGACAAGGCGTTTCGGAAGGCAATACGCCGATGCTCGTTTTCTCGATATAGGAACGGGCAGTGGCGTGCATTCACTGCTCTTGCGCCGCCTGGGTATGAAGTCAGTCACGGCCACGGACATTTCACCCCAGGCGATTGATGTGGCGAGGATCAATGAGGTTGCCAATCTTGGCACGGGCGATGTCCGATTTATCCACAGTGACCTGTTCGATGGCCTGGATCCCACCAACGACGCCTTTGATGTGATTCTGTTCAACCCTCCTGGCTGGCAAACCCCTTCGGCGGCGTTTCTACAGGCCTTGCAACGTACCGAGTCGGCTCAGGGGCTGTCCATTGAGGCGATGTTTTATGGCGATCGCACGCTCAAACGCTTTTTTGATGAAGTGCCATTATTTCTCAAGCCAGGCGCAAAACTCATTATTGGCCTGAACTCGCTGGTGGGTATTCCTGCCGTGATGCATGCCTTGTGTCAAAAGCACGAAGCCAATTACCACATTGACTGGTGCCTTTTGGAGCGACATGAGTTTCCGCTGATGCTGTACACGCAGCAGTGGCGGCAACTTCAGGGATTGATCCACGAGGAAATCGTCGATTGGACACGCCAAGGCGCCGCGTATTGTCGCTTTAACGAGCAGGGCGACATCATTTGGTCCTATGAAATCCTGGAGCTGACATTCAGCAGAAGGTCAATCGATGGCAACGGGCAATAAACGTTTACCTTTTCTGACCGGGATGCTCGCTGCCGGACTGTCCAACTTGTTTCTGGGACTGTCGTCGCTTTATTGGAGGGTGTTCCATGACATGAATGCTATTGCTCTGGTGGGTTACAGAGTGGTGCTTTCGCTAGCGACCGTCACATTGATCTTGTGGGTGAAGCGAGATCTGCTCGCGCTGTTTCACCGACTGAAGCTGCGTCAAGTAGTGCTTCATGGCTGTGCTGCGGTTCTGGTGGCGACCAATTGGGGGGCCTTTATCTGGGCTTCGATTCACGGTCGGGTGCTGGAAAGCGGGCTGGGATACCTGATCGCCCCCCTGGTGAGTATTGCAGTGGGGTTGCTGGTCTATCGGGAACGGCTCAGCCCCCTGAAAGCGGTTGCGTTGGGCATCGTTTGCTTAAGTGTCCTTTTCCTGGTCACAGGCAGCGGCGATCTGGATGCCCGAGTCTATGTCGTCATCGGTGTGACATGGGGGCTGTACACCTGGCTGAAAAAACTCACGTCATTGAGCCCGCTCAACGGGTTGTTTGTGGAGTCCTTGGTGCTTGCCTGCGCGCTGTGCCCGCTGCTGTTTCTGTTCGATGGGTTCATACCCTTGCCCGCCAGCTTCGGCGGCTATGAACAGGCGCTGCTGATTGGCTGCGGGCTGGTGTCGATCATTCCGCTGGCGTTATTTTCGTTTGCTGCCGGGCGCTTGCCCATTTCGGCCATGGGGCTGTTGCAGTTCATCCTGCCATTGACCCAGTTCATTGTGGCTGTCGAGATCTACGGGCAACCAGCCTCGACTTACACGTTGCTGGCTTTTGCGGCTATTGCGTTCGGCATGATACTGGTCATCTTTGAACCTGTATTGAAAGGCTTCCTTGGATCAAATGGAGTTGAAGAAAGTGGGTCGAAAATATAGCGCTGTCGTCATCGGGCTGGGCATTGTCGGGAGCGCCACGTTGTGGCGCCTGTCGACTCGCCAGTCCAACATTCTGGGTATCGATGCTGGAGCGCCGATCAATCGACTGGGTTCATCCTACGGTGGCTCCCGAATTTTCCGGCAAGCGTATTGGGAGGGCACGCAATACCTTCCTTTGCTTTCCCAAGCCAATGATCTTTGGCACGAACTGGAAGCGTCCAGTGATCACCCCTTGCTGTGGCGTAGCGGTGGCCTTTTCATCGGGCCGCAGAGTTCAGGCGTGGTACCCAAAAGCGCCGCCACGGCGCGGGCAGGCGGGATTGACCATCAGCAACTGAATGCACAACAGATTACGCAGATGTTTCCGGCCTTTCGGGTGCAGCCAGACATGGAAGGTATTGTCGAGGAAGGCGCTTACACGATTGCAGCCGACGCCAGCAGGTTGCACATGCTCAATCTTGCCGTGCGTAGTGGTGCCCAGATTCGTTTCGGTAGCCATGTTCTTGAAATACATCGCAGCGAAGGCAGGCTTTTGATTCGATTGTCTGATGGCGAAGTCATCGAGACTGAGCGGGTCGTGCTAGCGACCGGCTGCACCTTGACCGATAGTTTGATCCCCGACTTGGCCGGATTGTTGCGCCCTAAAAGCGTCCCGATTTATTGGTTCAGCCCCAGGCCGGGCAGCGCCGACAGCTTCAAGAATTTTCCGGCTTTCCTGTATGAACTCTCCGATGGCCGCTTGCTGTACGGTACCCCGCAGATCACTGAGACCGAACCCGGGATCAAGATAGGTTTTCATAACAGTCAGCAAACGGATCTGGATATGGGGACCCAACTGGAGCCCGTCAGCCGCTCGGCAAGGGAGGAAATCGCCGAGTGTGTGGCAGCGCTTTTTCCATCCCTGGACCCAACGCCCTATGCCGCTAAAAAATGCATCTACACCATGAGCCCGGACGAGTCGTTTATCTTGGGGGAGTCGGCGCTACTGCCGGGTGTGTTCTATGTGTCTGCATGTTCGGGTCACGGTTTCAAATTCGCAACTGGGTTGGGGGAGTGGCTGTCCTGGGTGGTTCTTGGCGAGTCGCTGCAGCACATTGCCCCGGCTTTCTCCAAAGCTCGCTTCGATAAGGCCGGGTGAACTGTCACTGGTCTGGGGGCGGTCTGTTCTCGCTGTCAGTGATTGATTGGAGCTGACTGGTCAGCACCTGGCAGCAATGCCTCAATGAACTGATGAAATTGTCGACCAGCGGCGAATAGGGGCGATGCTGCGGGCGAACGACACTGACGGTGTACGGAATGGAAAGCGACAGCCCGCGAATTTTCAGCCCAAGTTTGGCGTAGGCCAGTGCTGTGAGTGGATTGATGATTGCGATGCCGACCCCTAGGGCCACCGTCGCGCAGACTGCCGCTGCGCTGTGCGTTTCAACTACCAACTGTCTGTTGATTCCGAGACTGTCGAAAAAACTGTCGATCTTGTTGCGATAGGGATCGTTGGTCGCCAGAGAAATAAAGTGTTCGCCTTCAAAGTCCTCGGGGTACAGGACGGCTTTTTCACACAGTCGGTGGTCGGTGGGCAAAATGCAGACAATGTCCGACGTGAAGATGGTCTCCAGGTCTGTGCCACGGGGGGCAATGGTGTCCTCGATAAGCCCCAGATCAAAGCGCTGTGAAGAAAGCCACTCGTTGAGCAGGGGAGAGTCCTGGGGAGTGATGCTGACTCCCACTTCGGGGTATTGATCGAGGAAATGTTTGCAGACAGTGGGCGCCACGGCCTGGGAGAAAGCAGGCAGGCAAACTATGGTGACTTGCCCGTGCTTGTACTGGCGAATGGCGTCAGCCGCCTTGGCTATCCGCTCAAGGCCAAAATAAGCCCTTTTGACTTCGTCGAAGAGCATCAGCGCTTGTTCGGTCGGGATCAGTTTGGCATTGGCGCGTTTGAACAACGTCAACTGGGTTACTGACTCAAGCCTGCCCAGTTCTCGGCTGATTGTCGGCTGTGAGGTGCGCAGCAGGGCTGCGGCGGCTGTCGCGCTACCTGTCGTCATGACCGCCCAGAATATCTCGATATGCCTGAAGTTCAACGTTGCCATGGCGATCCTTGCCTCAGTAATGGGTAGGGTTTAACCATATCAGATATGAATCGATATTGAGTGAATTGATATTTTTAATCTGACTGTACGTTGCAGATAATAGCCAGCAAGCAAGTTCAGTACTTAAGCAAGTGCTCTGGATTATTGGTGGTTATGGATAACACGATGAATTACAGAACGTTTGGCAGGCTTGGCTGGAAAGTCAGTGAGGTGGGTTATGGCATGTGGGGTATTGCCGGCGGCGAAGGAGGCTGGACCGGCTCTGCCGATGAACAAGGCATGCAGGCTCTGCAACTGGCTGTCGATAAAGGCTGCAATTTTTTCGATACCGCATGGATATATGGCCGTGGGCACAGCGAACACATGCTGGGCCGAGTGCTCAAGAGCAATCCCGATAAAAAGATTATCGTTGCCACAAAGATTCCACCAAAGAACAGGGAGTGGCCTTCCAAACGAGGCGATCGGCTCAATGATGTTTTCCCCTCCGATCATATTCGAGAGTTTGTTGATAAGAGTCTGAACAATCTGGGAATGCACTCTATTGACTTGATGCAGTTTCATGTCTGGGAAGACGACTGGGCACAAGATGAAAGCTGGATGCGGGTGATTGATGACCTGAAGTCTCAGAAGGTTATTCAAGGCATCGGCATCAGTGTTAATCGGTGGGAGCCTGACAATGTCATCAAGACACTGGAGACGGGATTGATTGACAGCGTTCAGGTTATTTACAACATCTTTGACCAGGCCCCCACGGACCACCTTATTCCTGCCTGCAAAAAACACAATGTGGGCGTGATCGCCAGGGTGCCGTTCGACGAGGGGTCCTTGACGGGGGTATTGACTAAAGAAACCGTGTGGCCGGAAGGCGATTGGCGTAACAGTTACTTTGTTCCGGAGAACCTGTACGCCACCGTCGATAGAGTCGAGGTGTTGAAAAAAGACATTCCCGAGGGGGTGTCACTGGCTGAGTGTGCGTTGCGCTTCATCCTTTCGAATCCGGACATTCATACGGTTATCCCCGGCATGCGGGCGATAAGGAACCTTTCGCAGAACCTAGCGTGTTCATCGAAAGGTTCCTTGGACGCCGAACTTCTGCAGCGTCTTGCAGGTCATCGCTGGGACCGAACGCCGACAGAGTGGTCGCAATAACATTTTTTAGGAAGTGTCTTCTATCTTGATCAAGGGAATGTCATGAAAATTTCAGAGTTGAAGAACCGCAAAGTAGGCGTGTGCTCATCGGGTGGCCTGGTCAGTCTGTTCATTAGTCAGCTACTCGAGAATGAGCAAATTGATTTCGAGCAGTTCATTGTTGATATCGGCCAGCCCAATGAAGAGGCCCATCAATTCTGTACCCGTAATATCGATCTGCTCAATGCCGCCCATGTTGTCGACTTGAAGGAAGATATGGCGACTGAATGCCTGAACGCTGTCAGGGCGCAGGCGCATTACGATGGTGGCTACTGGAACACCACCGGCATTGCCCGTGCCGTCACCGTCAAGGGGCTGGTCGCGGCGCTTGGCGCCAAGGGATGCAACGTCCTGGCCCACGGAGCCGTGCACGGTGGCAACGACGAATTTCGGTTCACCTACTACCTGAATATGTTTGCCCCGCACATCATGCCCTATTCCCCCTGGCAGGACAGTGCGACGGCTGAACGCTTCAAGACCCGTAGCGATATGGGCCGGGCGGTAATAGACAAGAACGAACAGTTGTTGCGTGACAAGGCTGCCCATTCGATCGATGCCAATCTCGGCGGCGTGTCCCATGAGAGTGTTGAGCTTGAGTCCATTGCCAACTCCCCGGACAGCGTCCAGCCAATCATGGGGGTGCGCCCGGAGCAGGCGCCCGACCAGGTAGAACGTTGCACCATCCGGTTCGCGAAAGGTTACCCGGTGGAAATCAACGGCAAAGTCCTGTCCCATTATGAAGCGGTGGCGATGGCCAACGAAATCGCCGGGCGCAATGGTGTCGTGATCAAGGCAGTGCTCGAGAATCGAATGAATGGCACGAAAGGGCGGGGCACGTATGAGTCACCCGGTCTGGATTTGATCGCCACGGCATTGAAGAGCCTTTATCAGGCGACTGTCGATAAAGACTCCTGGGAGGTCTTGCGTTTCAGTTCGACGTTCATTGCCCGGCAGACGTATGCCGGTCGTTTGTACGATCCGGCCACTCAGGCGGCCTTCAAAGCGGTGAGTGAGTTAGTGCAATGGGCCGATGGTTATGTGGACGTGAAGTTATACAAGGGCAGCTATCTGGTTGATCGTGTTTACAACTACAGCCGGAATCGATTCACGGCGCAGCAGTATCGCTTTGCCCATGGCGGGCAACGCTGGATCACCGAAAACATCCTTGAATCTGCCTGATCCGACTGGCGATTCACATGAGCGCAGGGATACCTTTGCTGTGCTCTTTCAGTTACCCGAGCTGAGCGGTCAAGGGAATGACAAACAAGTTAGTGATCTTGTGGGCGCCGCCGCGTTCGCTGTCAACGGCGTTCGTGCGAATGATTGAAGCCAGGGGCGATTTCACGGTACTGCATGAGCCGTTGTGCGATTTGGCTGCCGGTCATGTTTTTACCCATGAAGTACAGGGTGAAACGCACCGGATAGATTCGCCGGACAGGTTGTTCGCGCATGTCAGAACGTTATTGGACAAGGGCAATGTGTTCATTAAAGACACCTGCGAATTTTCTTATGCAGGGCTTATTGATGAAGGTGCTTATCCGGACGACGCGCACCATGTGTTCATGATCAGAAACCCCGAGCAAGTCATCAACTCGCATTATGCAATGAACCCGCAGTTGACCTCACAACAAGTCGGCTACCAGCACCTTGATGCGTTGTACTGCGCCGCCAGAGCGAGAGGCGTACATGATCCGGTCATTGTCGATGCCAACCAGTTGGTGCTGGCTCCGCAAAGCGTTATCGCGGACTTTTGCCGCAAAGTAGGCATTGAACAAAAACCCGAATCCTTGCAGTGGGAACCCGGTCATCGCCGAGTGTGGGAGCGCACTCGGCACTGGCATGAAGATGCGGCCCAGAGCACCTCCATAAGACCGGTCAGCAAGCACTATGCGGTACGTGTCGATAACGACCCGCGCTTGAAGTCCTTCTATGACGACAACCTGGTTGTCTACAAGAAGTTCCTGTCTTACCTGTGATGTTCAAACTGAGTCGAGACGCTGTTTCGTTTTGAGTGAGGCGCTGTATGTCGAAAAATCTTGGCTGGCACGCTGGAGCGATCCTGCCGCACATGCGTTCGCGGCAATTACGTCAGCAGCCTTGTGCCTTGTGGTTCACGGGCCTCAGTGGGGCCGGCAAGAGCACAGTGGCGAGGCTGGTGGAGGCGAAGTTGTTCGAGTTGGGGTACGTCACGGTGGTGCTCGATGGCGACAACATTCGCCATGGCTTGTGCCGTGACCTGGGGTTCAGCGCCGACGACCGTATTGAAAATATCCGGCGCGTGGGGGAAGTCACCAAGCTGTTTCTGGACAGTGGAATCATTGTCCTAGCGGCGCTGATATCTCCCTTCGAACAGGACCGCAGTACGGTTCGGACGTTGCTGGGAGAGGACTTCATCGAAGTCTTCGTCGACACCCCGTTGGCAGTGTGTGAACGACGTGATCCCAAAGGGCTGTATAGCAAGGCCAGGAAGGGTGAAATCACGAATTTCACCGGCATAGACTCGCCATACGAACGCCCTGTGGCCCCCGATATCCTGATCGGAGGGACACCGCAGAGCCCTGAGAGCAGTGCCGACAGCGTTATTGCTTATTTGCGCGAGAGCGGCAGGTTGAATTGATTTGTCGACGCGTCGCCGTACGACTGACATTAAAAAACATGCAATGACTATTTTACTGCCGGGTTTTTCAGAGAGGTTCGAATGGACGGTTTCAGTTACAAACAAGGTGTTCTGCATGCCGAAGGGGTGAACCTGGACAGCCTGGCTGAAAAGTTGGGCACACCCTTGTTTGTTTATTCATTGAGTACCTTGGCGTCGCACTTGCAAAACATGCGCGATGCTTTTTTACTGATTGACCCGCTGATTTGTTTCTCAGTCAAAAGCTGCAGCAATTTGAACATCCTGAAGTTTCTGGTGGAGCACGGCGCAGGTCTGGACGTCGTCAGTGGTGGCGAAATCTATCGTGCCCTGCTGGCCGGTGCTCGTCCCGAAACCATTGTATTTGCCGGGGTGGGCAAGTCTGCGGAGGAGATCAAATATGCACTGGAGGCAGGCGTCTATCAGTTCAATGTTGAGTCTGAGGGGGAACTGGCTAGGATTGATGCTATTGCGGGTCAGTGCGGCTGCAGGGCCAGGGTTTCTATTCGGATCAATCCCGACGTTGCTGACCGTGATACCCCGCAAAAGACATCTACGGGAGGACGTCAGACCAAATTCGGCATTCCGGTGACGCGTTCGGCGCGGCTTTACGCAGAGGGTTTGTACGGCAACGTCGACGTTTTCGGAATCCATGCGCACATTGGCTCGCCTATCCATGACAGCGCTTCCTATCTGGCTTGCATTGACGTCATCGAGACGCTGTTGGATGAGGTGGAACAGGCGGGCGGCACCGTCGATACGATCAATATCGGTGGTGGTTTTCCAGCCATATACGAAGCCTCCCATTCCAATAGCATTTCGTTGCAGGAAATGGGCAGCGTCATTTCTCACCGGCTTAAGAGACTCAAGGCGCGCGGCCTGCGGTTCGTGATTGAACCCGGTCGCTCTATCAGCGCCAATGCCGGCGTGCTGTTGACCGGCGTCGAATACATCAAGGATGGCTGGGACCGTCAGATCGTCATTGTCGATGCCGGCATGAACATCTTGCTCAGACCCACGCTTTACGGTGCCCACCATGCCATGTGGCCGATCCGATATGGCGATTTCAACGGCCACTGGACGCACGCGACCAATCCTTCGCAACCCCGGCCAGACGGGGCATTGTCGCCGGTGGATGTGGTTGGGCCGATTTGTGAAACAGGGGATTTTCTCGCGTTGTCGCGTCCGCTGCCGACGCTTTCGGAACATGACACCCTGGCCATTTTTTCGGCGGGTGCCTACGCGATGAGCATGGCCAGCCAGTACAACTCGAAAGTTCGTCCGGCTGAAGTGGTGGTCATGGGCGAGCACTATCAAGTCGTGCGCCAGAGAGAGCGCTACGAGGATCTCGTTGCCAGGGAAATGGACGGCATTGAAACAGTCAAGTCTGATGCTAAAAGTTTGAAGCTGGTTAAGTAATCCTCTGTTGTTTGATTAAGGCGGCTGGAAGTGACTGTGGACAATGAAACGTTTTGGCTTGTTTTTTTATTTTCGGCACTCTTGTTGAATATTTCTCCAGGGCCCGACCTGCTTTACATCTTGTCGAGGACGATATCCTCAGGAAAAAAAGTCGGTATCGCCTCGGCGCTGGGGGTCTGTAGCGGTGCCTTTGTCCATGTGGTTCTGGCGGCCTGCGGTGTCAGCGCTCTGATTGCCGCTTCGGAAAATGCCTTCGATGCACTCAAGTATGCCGGTGCAGCTTATTTGCTCTACTTGGGCGTGAAAAGTGTCATGCCCTCCACGGGGTCCGTTCATGATCAGGACAACGCGCAAGTCAAGCAATACGGTGTATGGCAAGCCTACAAGCAGGGCATTCTTATCGACGTGTTTAACCCGAAAGTCGCTTTGTTCTTTCTGGCGTTCCTGCCTCAGTTCGTTCAGCCGTCCATGGGGGCTCCCGCGCTACAGATCTTTTTATTAGGCAGCCTGGTAATCCTGGTTGCCATCGTCGTTGAAGTTTCGTTCGTCCTGGTGGCAGCCAAAGCCACAGAAAGGCTTCGCACCCACCCCAATGCAGGACTGTGGCTGGATCGAGTCATGGGCGCAGTTTTGATTGGACTGAGCATACGTTTGGCCACCACCGTCAGCTTGTGATCCGCGTATCAGCAAGCTTGGGATAGTTTGCAAATAAAGGGATTTATTTATGTTTGGCGCTCCCCTGAGTACTGCCTTTGGTTTTGATGTCGAGTTGTCTTGCGACGTCCTGGAAATGGTTTTGCAGAGTCACTCGACAACGCCGGATCACATTGCCGTTGTGAGCGGCACCGAGCGTGTCAGCTACCGTCACCTGATGCTTATGGCCAGCCATAACGCAGCGTCTCTGGAGGAGGCTGGATTGCAGGCGGGGGAGTGCCTGTTGTGCGGAGTCGATGCTGGTGTCGAGTTATCGGTGGTCTGGTTAAGCGCGATGATGGTCGGTGCCGTGCTCATACCGATCGACTTGTCCTGGCCAGCCAATCGCATGGCCGCCGTATTGGCCAGTACCCGTGCCCGGTTTGTTTATGTGCCCAGAGGTGAAGCGCCCAGCCCCGAGCTTTGCGGCCTCACTTGTCTGGAGGTCAGCACTGACTGTGACGATGCGACACTGCCACCACGGACATCGCGCAGCAGTGCCAACACAAACCTCTATGGTTTCTTTACATCAGGCACGACCGGGACGCCCAAATGTGCCTTGAATCATCACGCGGGGGTGGCCAATCGATTCCGCTACATGAGTCGCTACTTTGGCGATGGGCATGTGGTTTACCAGAATAGTGCGCCGCTATTCGATTCCTCGATCTGGCAACTGCTATGGCCTCTGACCAGTGGCGGCACAACGATTATTCCGTACCGGCGTGAGCTGTGGGATCTGGACTGCGTTGTCGAGCATATTCGTCGTCACCAGGTCACGATGACGGATTTTGTACCATCGCTTTTCAAGGTTCTTGTGCGGGCGTTGGAGCAAGGGGCAATCTGCCCATCTCACTTGCAGAGTCTGCAGTATGTGCTGATCGGCGGTGAGGCCATTGACCCGGTGTCCGTCCATTCCTTTCGCCGGATCCTGCCCGGTGTGCACATCATCAACACCTATGGGCATACGGAAGCCTCTATCGGCATGGTGTTTCACCAGGTGCGTGACACTGATGCCGGAGCTATTCCCCTTGGACGCCCAATCGACAATACCTACGTGCGAATCGTCGGGCCGCAACTGGAGGTGCTGCCAGACGGCATCGTCGGCGAGGTGGTGGTGGGGGGAATCTGTGTGGGCAACGGTTATCTTAACGAGCCCGAGCTGACGGAAAAATCCTTTGTGCCAAACCTGTTTCCCGATGTGCCGGGGGCTTTCGTTTATCGAACAGGCGACCGGGCGCGGGTGCGTGAAGACGGGTTGCTGGAGTTTCATGGACGCCACGATCATCAAGTGAAAGTGCGGGGTGTCAGAATCGAACTCGATGAGGTGAACGCGCGTTTTCGCGAAGCTTTTGTCCAAGTGCGCGATGCCGCGGCAGTCGTCGTCAACGCTGCACAGGGCGACGCGACGCTGGCATTGGCCTACACCGCAGAGCGTGCGATCGATGTCTGTGAACTGCGAAAAGAACTCGGTCGGCTTATGCCCCTGACGCACATCCCACAATACTTTCTGCACCTGCAAACGTTGCCGGTCAGTCCGAATGGCAAACTGGATTACACCGCCATTGCAGCCGCATTCATCGGGAGCTGGCAGTTTTTCCAGGCGCCCACCCCGGCCGTCTCGACGCAGGATCAGTTGCTTGAGTGCTTTCGTCAGGTGCTGTTGAGCGATGGTTTTTGTCAGGATTCGAATTTTTTTGAGTGGGGTGGGGATTCATTGGCTGCTGTTTCACTCAAGGTTTTGATAGGCGCGCGCTTCAACCGGACTTTGGCTTTACAGACCCTCTACCGCCACCCGACACCGCTGAGCCTTGGCGCGGCATTGTTCGATGGCAACGCCGGCACCAAAGCCGTTGAAATGGCGCCTTTGTACAGCCACACCTTGCGACCTTGGGGGCAGTCGCAGAGGCGCATTCAGGAAATTCTGCTTACTGGAGCGACCGGTTTTGTCGGTATCCATATTCTGGAGCGTTTGCTGACCTCTACCGCGTTGAGGGTGACGGTACTTTTGCGCGGTGACACCATTGAGTCAGCGCAGGCGCGGTTGATGTCCATCTACGCAAATGCCTTCACCGGAAGAGTATTGGATACCACCAGACTCAAGGCTGTCCTCGGGGATCTGAGGTCACCCTGCATTGGCCTCGATCCGCAGGAGTGGATACAACTGACCGAGAGCGTGGACGAGGTCATCCATAGCGCCGCTGAAGTGAATTTCTTGTCCGAGCCTTCCCATCTGTATGCCGCTAACGTGCAGGGGACTGCCGAGTTGATCCGGTTTTGCAACGAGTCGACCTTCAAGCGCCTGCACCATGTTTCCTCGTTGGCGGCCAGATGCTCGCTCGATGGTCAGGTCGGGGTGACGGGAGCCGAGCTGGATGAGCATGCCCGGTCGAACGCCATCAATGGCTACGGCTATACGAAATACCTGGCGGACCGATTGATTCTGGACGCCCAAGCGCAAGGGATGCGAGCGAAGATCTATCGGATCGACGATGTCTTGCCGTCGGTGAGCATGGGCTACAGCCATAAAAAATCCCTGGTGCACCTGTTGCTGAAATTATGCCTACGACTCGGGCAGGTGCCCGCGGGTTACGGGTACATTGGTTTACTGCCGGCAGACCGTTTGGCCAACTGGATCTGTCATTTTGTCGCGGCGCCCGAAGCCTTCGATTTACTGGCACAACAAGTGGATGTCACTGCCATTGAGTTTGTAACGTTCGAGGCATTGGTGGCCCATTGTGCCAATCGCTTAGGCATGTCGGTCAGCGTCGTCGATCACCGTGATTTTGTCGCGCAGATATCGGAGCGTGCGGACTGCGAATCGATGCTGATTGCTGGCATCCTGGCGGCCGACACTTCGAAGAGAGTCTTGTTTACTGACCCTTCGGATGTGAACTTGCGTGAATCGAGCCGTCAGCGAATGGGTCTGACCCAGTATCAGGAACTGATGGTCACGCTTTCGGAATTTGAGCCGTTTGTGGAACGGTTGGCGGGTGAGTTGGTTTAGTTTTTTTAACGGCTAATGATATGAAACTGTTCAGGCCTGGCAGATCTTCAACCGATACTGCGAACTGAATCCACAGATTCCGGAAGGCTTGGGCCAATCGACCTGTTTAATCAACTCGTTGAAGCATCGCCGGCCGAACGCTCCCTTTCGCAGCTAATCCAAATAGTGAACGAAGCCTCGCAGCGCACTGGAGCTCAAGTAAATATTAGATTCGAAGAATCCAGGGTGAAATTTCAGAGTCTTTCAAGAAGTATGCAAAAGGAGATGAGGTGCTAGGGGTTGAGTGTTCGAATCACTCCGTCCCGACCATAATTCCTGAGTAAAATCAGATGCTTAAACGGATACCATGGATCGGCTTTTTTGTGCCTGCGCCAGGCATGGCGCGTTGCGCGCAAGCTCAACCAGCTTGGCTGTGGCAGCCCAAATGCTCAGCCCGCAAGCCTCAGGACTTAAGCAAAGCGCATCCCCCGAAACGCACCGTCCTACGCCTTCGGCAGTGCCAAGAACGCCGATTCTTCCCTCGAGACAAAATTCCGAACCACTAGATTTGGATGTCGGTGAGCGGGTTCGCTATCGGCACAAAGCTAGCGCGCGCGGCTGCTTCTGGCCCAATGTGTGTGAAAACGCGTCGCCAAAACTGAAGTGAGCGTGTTTGCGTTAGATCTGAAATTTATAGGCCGGGAAGAGTCGGGATAACGGGACGGATCTATTTCGGGATGCATGACGGGAAGAGAGCTCGATAAACACCAGCGTTTAAAAAGAAATTTCCAGACACTCTCTCAGGCTATACACCCTTGCGCCTTTGCCTAC
>NZ_CAXAPN010000062.1:0-15760 GCF_963971015.1 Pseudomonas sp. RA_15y_Pfl2_54 | reverse complement strand
CAACGTGAGCGTAGTGACGGATCAGCGAGTTGTACTCAACGTGCGCGGTGTTGATGGTGATACCGCGAGCTTTTTCTTCTGGAGCGCTGTCGATCTTGTCGAATTCAACTACGGCCGAACCGAAAACTTCGGAGCAGACGCGAGTCAGAGCAGCGGTCAGAGTGGTTTTACCGTGGTCAACGTGACCGATAGTGCCAACGTTGACGTGCGGTAGGGAACGATCAAATTTTTCTTTAGCCACGACAATTAACTCCTAGCCTAAAGGGGCTGAATCAGCCTTGTTTTTTGGTTACGGTTTCGACGATGTGCGACGGAGCCGTATCGTATTTTTTGAATTCCATAGAGTAGCTTGCGCGACCCTGAGACATGGAACGAACGTCGGTCGCATAACCGAACATCTCACCCAGTGGAACTTCGGCACGGATAACCTTGCCGGACACTGTGTCTTCCATACCCTGGATCATGCCGCGACGACGGTTAAGGTCGCCCATCACATCACCCATATAGTCTTCAGGCGTAACAACCTCTACCGCCATGATCGGCTCGAGCAACTCACCACCACCCTTCTGGGCCAGTTGCTTGGTCGCCATGGAAGCAGCCACTTTAAACGCCATCTCGTTGGAGTCGACGTCGTGGTAAGAACCATCGAACACGGTAGCCTTCAGGCCGATCAGCGGATAGCCGGCAACAACGCCGTTCTTCATCTGCTCTTCGATACCCTTCTGGATAGCCGGGATGTATTCCTTAGGAACAACACCACCTACTACTTCGTTCACGAATTGCAGACCTTCCTGACCTTCGTCAGCAGGAGCAAAACGGATCCAGCAGTGACCGAACTGGCCGCGACCACCGGATTGACGAACGAACTTGCCTTCGATTTCACAGTTCTTCGTGATGCGCTCACGATACGAAACCTGAGGCTTGCCGATGTTGGCTTCGACGTTGAACTCACGACGCATCCGGTCAACCAGGATGTCCAGGTGCAACTCGCCCATGCCGGAGATGATCGTTTGACCAGTCTCTTCATCAGTTTTAACGCGGAAAGAAGGGTCTTCCTGAGCAAGTTTGCCCAGAGCAATACCCATTTTTTCCTGGTCATCCTTGGTCTTAGGCTCTACGGCAACCGAAATAACCGGCTCCGGGAAGTCCATGCGAACCAGGATGATTGGCTTGTCAGCGTTGCAGAGGGTTTCACCAGTGGTGACGTCCTTCATGCCGATCAGGGCCGCGATGTCACCAGCGCGTACTTCCTTGATCTCTTCACGGGCGTTTGCGTGCATTTGCACCATACGACCCACGCGCTCTTTCTTGCCTTTAACCGAGTTGATCACGCCGTCGCCGGAGTTCAACACGCCCGAGTAAACGCGGACGAAGGTCAAAGTACCCACGAATGGGTCGGTAGCGATCTTGAACGCCAGAGCCGAGAAAGGCTCGTTATCGTCTGCATGGCGTTCCATCTCTTCTTCCTCGTTATCAGGGTTGGTACCCTTGATAGCAGGAATATCAGTTGGCGCAGGCAGGTAGTCGATAACGGCGTCGAGAACCAGGGGAACACCCTTGTTCTTGAAGGAAGAACCGCAAACAGCCAGAACGATTTCGCCAGCGATAGTACGTTGACGCAAAGCAGCTTTGATCTCTTCGATCGACAGCTCTTCGCCTTCCAGGTACTTGTTCATCAGCTCTTCGCTGGCTTCGGCAGCAGCCTCAACCATGTTGTTGCGCCACTCTTCGGCCAGCTCTTGCAGCTCAGCAGGAATGTCCTTGCGAACAGGGACCATACCTTTGTCAGAGTCGTTCCAGTAGATAGCTTGCATGTTGATCAGATCAATCTGACCCTGGAAGTTATCTTCGGAACCGATGGCCAACTGAATCGGCACCGGAGTGTGACCCAGACGCTGCTTGATCTGACCGATCACGCGCAGAAAGTTAGCGCCAGCACGGTCCATCTTGTTCACGTAAACAAGACGTGGAACGCCGTATTTGTTGGCTTGACGCCATACGGTTTCCGACTGAGGCTCAACACCCGAAGTACCACAGAACACAACGACAGCGCCGTCGAGTACGCGCAGGGAACGCTCAACTTCAATGGTGAAGTCCACGTGGCCCGGGGTATCGATTACGTTGAAACGGTGCTCGTGCGAGTACTGCTTCTCGGAACCTTTCCAGAAGGCGGTAATGGCAGCAGAAGTAATGGTAATACCACGCTCCTGCTCCTGCACCATCCAGTCTGTGGTCGCGGCGCCATCATGCACCTCGCCCATTTTGTGACTTTTGCCGGTGTAAAAAAGGACGCGCTCGGTGGTGGTGGTTTTACCAGCATCCACGTGAGCGACGATACCGATGTTACGGTAGCGACTAATCGGAGTAGTACGAGCCATAAAGCCCTCGCAAAATTAGTGAAGCTAAAATTAGAAGCGGTAGTGCGAGAAAGCTTTGTTGGCTTCGGCCATACGGTGCACGTCTTCACGCTTCTTAACAGCAGCACCTTTACCTTCAGCAGCATCCAGCAGTTCGCCAGCCAAACGCAGAGCCATAGACTTCTCGCCACGCTTACGGGCGAAGTCTACCAACCAGCGCATTGCCAGAGCGTTACGACGGGAAGGACGAACCTCGACCGGAACCTGGTAAGTAGCACCACCAACGCGGCGCGACTTCACTTCGACCAGCGGAGCGATGGCGTCGAGTGCTTTTTCGAAGAGTTCCAGGGGATCGGTGCCAGCCTTACGGGCCGCAACGGTTTCCAGGGCACCATAAACGATACGTTCGGCAACGGCTTTCTTGCCGCTTTCCATAACGTGGTTCATGAATTTGGCGAGGATCTGGCTTCCGTATTTCGGATCGTCCAGAATCTCACGCTTTGCTGCTACGCGACGTCTTGGCATGATAAGCCCTCAAGCGGTCTTCAGGTTAGCTCGGGACAGATCCAATGGATGCGCGCCCGACCTTACTCTTATCGACTCAATAAAATAAAAATCTGCAAAACGGCCGATTACTTCGGACGCTTGGTACCGTACTTCGAACGACCTTGGTTACGACCTTTAACACCGGAAGTATCCAGGGAGCCGCGAACGGTGTGGTAACGAACACCTGGCAAGTCTTTTACACGACCGCCGCGGATCAGTACCACGCTGTGCTCTTGCAGGTTGTGGCCTTCACCACCGATGTACGAGGAAACCTCGAAACCGTTGGTCAGACGCACACGGCATACTTTACGCAGTGCCGAGTTAGGTTTTTTCGGCGTGGTGGTGTACACACGGGTGCACACGCCACGACGTTGCGGGCAGTTCTGCAGCGCAGGCACGTCGGATTTCTCGACGATACGCTTACGCGGCTGACGTACCAGCTGGTTGATAGTTGCCATCTACTAGCTCCACTGTTGTCTTGCGACGCTATTGTCTTGCAAGAAAAGCAAAATGGCAGGAACGAATTCCCGCCAAATTTAGGGGATCAAGAGTCTAAAGAGGATCTTGCCCCCAGTCAAGGCAAGGCCCCGACCTCCCCGCCCCTCGAACCTCGACAAATTGTCTCGATTCGATGAACGGAGCGATCAGGGCCTTACGCTCATATATCGCAGAACTCAGTTACCGCTCGAGTTCAGCGCTTCGGTCAGTGCAGCTTCCACTTCACTGGCGCTCACGCGCAACGGCTTGTCTGCTTCACGACGACGCTTGCGCTCGCTGTGATAGGCCAGACCGGTACCGGCCGGGATCAAACGACCCACGACTACGTTTTCTTTCAGGCCGCGCAGGTAATCGCGCTTGCCGGTGACGGCTGCTTCGGTCAGTACACGGGTGGTTTCCTGGAAGGAAGCCGCCGAGATGAACGATTCGGTCGACAACGACGCCTTGGTGATACCCAGCAGAACGCGAGTGAACTTGGAGACAAACTTGTCTTCCGCGCCCAGACGCTCGTTCTCTACCAGTACGTGAGTCAATTCCATCTGGTCGCCCTTGATGAAAGTGGAATCGCCGGACTCAGCGATTTCAACCTTACGCAGCATCTGACGCAAAATGGTCTCGATGTGCTTGTCGTTGATCTTCACGCCTTGCAGACGGTAAACGTCCTGGATCTCGTTAACGATGTACTTGGCCAGCGCGCTCACACCCAGCAAACGCAGGATATCGTGCGGATCGCTAGGGCCGTCAGAGATAACTTCGCCTCGGTTTACCTGTTCGCCTTCGAACACGTTCAGGTGGCGCCACTTCGGAATCAGCTCTTCGTACGGGTCAGTACCGTCGTTCGGGGTGATAACCAGACGGCGCTTGCCTTTGGTCTCTTTACCGAACGCGATGGTGCCACTGACTTCAGCCAGAATCGATGCTTCTTTCGGACGGCGAGCTTCGAACAAGTCGGCAACACGCGGCAGACCACCGGTGATGTCGCGGGTTTTCGAAGTTTCTTGCGGGATACGAGCGATAACATCACCGATCGCAATCTTCGCACCATCCGCAACACCGACCAGGGCGTTAGCTGGCAGGAAGTACTGAGCGATAACGTCAGTGCCTGGCAGCAACAGATCCTTGCCGTTGTCATCGACCATCTTCACTGCAGGACGGATTTCCTTGCCGGCAGCTGGACGATCTTTCGCATCGAGTACTTCAATGTTGGTCATACCGGTCAATTCGTCAGTCTGACGTTTGATCGTGATGCCTTCTTCCATGCCCACGTAGGTCACGGTACCTTTCATTTCGGTAACGATTGGGTGAGTGTGCGGATCCCACTTGGCCACGATTGCGCCAGCGTCGACCTTGTCACCTTCTTTAACCGAGATCACAGCACCGTACGGCAGCTTGTAACGCTCACGCTCACGACCGAAGTCGTCAGCGATTGCCAGCTCACCGGAACGGGACACAGCAACCAAGTGACCATCCACTCGCTCAACGTGCTTCAGGTTGTGCAGACGGACGGTACCGCCATTCTTGACCTGAACGCTGTCGGCTGCGGAAGTACGGCTTGCCGCACCACCGATGTGGAACGTACGCATTGTCAGCTGGGTACCCGGCTCACCGATGGACTGGGCAGCGATAACGCCGACCGCTTCACCAATGTTCACCTGGTGACCACGAGCCAGATCTCGGCCGTAGCACTTGGCACAAATGCCATAGCGGGTTTCGCAGCTGATCGGCGAACGCACGATCACTTCGTCGATGCTGTTCAGCTCGATGAACTCGACCCACTTCTCGTCTACCAGAGTGCCGGCAGGAACGATGACGTCCTCGGTACCTGGCTTGAATACGTCACGGGCGATAACACGACCCAATACGCGCTCACCCAACGGCTCGACAACGTCACCGCCTTCAATGTGCGGAGTCATCAGCAAACCGTGTTCTGTGCCGCAATCGATCTCGGTTACAACCAGATCCTGCGCCACGTCTACCAGACGACGAGTCAGGTAACCGGAGTTCGCAGTTTTCAACGCGGTATCCGCCAGACCTTTACGAGCACCGTGAGTCGAAATGAAGTACTGAAGTACGCTCAAACCTTCACGGAAGTTCGCAGTAATCGGCGTTTCAATGATGGAACCGTCCGGCTTGGCCATCAGACCACGCATACCGGCCAGCTGACGAATCTGTGCTGCGGAACCCCGCGCACCCGAGTCGGCCATCATGTACATCGAGTTGAAAGACTCTTGATCGACTTCAACACCATGACGGTCGATGACTTTCTCTTTCGAGAGGTTGGCCATCATCGCCTTGGAAACTTCGTCGTTCGCCTTCGACCAAAGGTCGATCACTTTGTTGTACTTCTCGCCCTGGGTAACCAGGCCGGAGGCGTACTGGCTCTCGATCTCTTTCACTTCGTCGGTGGCAGCACCGATGATGCGGGCTTTTTCATCCGGGATAACGAAGTCGTTAACGCCGATGGAAACGCCGGAAATGGTCGAGTAAGCGAAACCGGTGTACATCAACTGGTCAGCGAAAATGACGGTCTCTTTCAAACCAACCACGCGGTAGCACTGGTTGATCAGCTTGGAGATCGCCTTTTTCTTCATCGGCAAGTTGACGACGTCGTACGACAGACCTTTCGGCACAACCTGGAACAGCAGCGCACGGCCGACGGTGGTGTCGACGATACGGGTACCGCTCACGCTGTTGCCGTCACGATCGTTGACGGTTTCGTTGATACGTACTTTAACCTTGGCGTGCAGTGCGGCTTCGCCGGCACGGAACACACGGTCAACTTCCTGCAGATCCGCAAATACACGACCTTCGCCCTTGGCGTTGATCGCTTCACGAGTCATGTAGTACAGACCCAATACAACGTCCTGCGACGGAACGATGATTGGCTCACCGTTGGCTGGCGACAGAATGTTGTTGGTCGACATCATCAACGCACGCGCTTCCAACTGGGCTTCCAGTGTCAGCGGTACGTGCACGGCCATTTGGTCGCCGTCGAAGTCGGCGTTGTACGCGGCGCAGACCAGCGGGTGCAGCTGAATAGCCTTACCTTCGATCAGTACCGGTTCAAACGCCTGGATACCCAGACGGTGAAGGGTCGGTGCACGGTTGAGAAGCACCGGGTGTTCGCGAATCACTTCAGCGAGAACGTCCCAAACCTCTGGCAATTCGCGCTCGACCATTTTCTTGGCCGCTTTGATGGTGGTCGCCAGACCGCGCATTTCCAGCTTGCCGAAAATGAACGGTTTGAACAGCTCGAGGGCCATTTTTTTCGGCAGACCGCACTGGTGCAGACGCAGGGTCGGGCCTACGGTAATTACCGAACGACCAGAGTAGTCAACACGCTTACCGAGCAAGTTCTGACGGAAACGACCTTGTTTACCCTTGATCATGTCAGCCAGGGATTTCAGAGGACGCTTGTTGGAACCAGTGATAGCGCGGCCACGACGACCGTTGTCGAGCAGTGCATCGACCGCTTCCTGCAACATACGCTTTTCGTTGCGCACGATGATGTCCGGAGCGGACAGATCCAGCAGGCGCTTCAAACGGTTGTTACGGTTGATCACTCGACGATACAGATCGTTGAGGTCGGAAGTCGCGAAGCGGCCGCCATCCAGCGGGACCAATGGACGCAGATCTGGCGGCAGAACCGGCAGAACGGTCAGCACCATCCACTCTGGAAGGTTGCCGGAACCCTGGAAGGCTTCCATCAACTTCAGACGCTTGGACAGCTTCTTGATCTTGGTTTCGGAGTTGGTTTGCGGAATTTCTTCACGCAGACGGCCAATCTCGTGTTCCAGGTCGATAGCGTGCAGCAATTCGCGGACAGCTTCAGCACCCATGCGGGCGTCGAAATCATCACCAAATTCTTCCAGCGCCTCGAAGTACTGCTCGTCGTTCAGCAACTGACCTTTTTCAAGGGTAGTCATGCCAGGGTCGATAACGACATAGCTCTCGAAGTAGAGAACGCGTTCGATATCACGCAGGGTCATGTCCATCAGCAAGCCGATACGCGACGGCAGCGATTTCAGGAACCAGATGTGGGCAACCGGCGAAGCCAGTTCGATGTGCGCCATGCGCTCACGACGAACCTTGGCCAGTGCAACTTCAACGCCGCACTTCTCGCAGATCACACCACGGTGCTTCAAGCGCTTGTACTTACCGCACAGGCACTCGTAATCCTTTACCGGGCCAAAGATCTTGGCGCAGAACAGGCCGTCACGCTCAGGTTTGAACGTACGGTAGTTGATGGTTTCCGGCTTTTTAACTTCACCGAACGACCATGAGCGGATCATCTCAGGCGAGGCCAATCCAATACGGATGGCGTCGAACTCTTCGACTTGACCCTGGTTTTTCAGCAAATTCAGTAGGTCTTTCAAGGCCTTTCCTCCTGGCGGAGCAGAGAGCGGGCAATTCTGCCCCGCTCTCGATTCGCGTCACGTGTTATTCGGTTTCCAGATCGATATCGATGCCGAGGGAACGAATTTCCTTGATCAACACGTTGAAGGACTCGGGCATGCCCGGCTCCATACGGTGATCGCCATCCACGATGTTTTTGTACATCTTGGTACGGCCGTTCACATCGTCCGACTTCACTGTGAGCATTTCTTGCAGAGTGTAAGCAGCACCGTATGCTTCCAGTGCCCAGACCTCCATCTCCCCGAAACGCTGACCACCGAACTGCGCCTTACCACCCAACGGCTGCTGGGTAACCAGGCTGTACGAACCGGTAGAACGAGCGTGCATCTTGTCGTCTACCAAGTGGTTCAGCTTCAGCATGTACATGTAGCCAACGGTAACTGGACGCTCGAACTTGTTGCCGGTACGGCCATCAGTCAGTTGCATCTGGCCGCTTTCCGGCAGGTCTGCCAGTTTCAGCATGGCCTTGATTTCGCTTTCCTTGGCGCCGTCGAACACTGGGGTGGCCATTGGAACGCCGCCACGCAGGTTCTGTGCCAGATCCAGGATTTCCTGATCGGAGAAGCTGTCCAGGTCTTCGTTACGACCGCCGATCTGGTTGTAGATCTCGTCCAGGAAAGTGCGCAGTTCAGCGACTTTACGCTGCTCTTCGACCATACGGTTGATCTTCTCGCCCAGACCTTTGGCTGCGAGGCCCAGGTGGGTTTCAAGGATCTGACCAACGTTCATACGCGAAGGTACGCCCAGTGGGTTGAGGACGACGTCTACCGGGGTGCCATTGGCATCGTGCGGCATGTCTTCAACCGGCATGATCACGGAGACCACACCTTTGTTACCGTGACGACCGGCCATCTTGTCGCCCGGCTGGATGCGACGACGGATTGCCAGGTAAACCTTGACGATTTTCAGCACGCCTGGAGCCAGGTCATCGCCCTGCTGCAGTTTGCGCTTCTTGTCTTCGAACTTGTCGTCCAGCAGACGGCGGCGGTCAACGATGTAGGCCTGAGCCTTCTCGAGCTGCTCGTTCAGAGCGTCTTCAGCCATGCGCAGTTTGAACCACTGACCATGCTCAAGACCGTCGAGCACTTCGTCGGTAATGTCCTGACCTTTCTTCAGACCAGCACCGCCTTCAGCCTTGTGGCCTACCAGAGCGGAACGCAGACGTTCGAAAGTTGCGCCTTCAACGATACGGAACTCTTCGTTCAGGTCCTTGCGGATCTCGTCCAGCTGGGACTTCTCGATCGACAGGGCACGAGCATCACGCTCAACGCCGTCGCGGGTGAAGACCTGTACGTCAATGACAGTACCTTTGGTACCGGTAGGTACACGCAGGGAGGTGTCTTTAACGTCGCTGGCTTTTTCACCGAAAATTGCACGCAGCAGTTTTTCTTCCGGAGTCAGTTGGGTCTCGCCTTTCGGAGTGACCTTACCCACCAGGATGTCGCCTGCGCCGACTTCAGCACCTACGTAAACGATACCGGCTTCGTCCAGCTTGTTCAGTGCAGCTTCACCCACGTTAGGGATGTCCGCAGTGATTTCCTCTGGCCCAAGCTTGGTGTCACGGGCCACACAGGTCAGTTCCTGAATGTGGATCGTGGTGAATCGATCTTCTTGAACAACTCGTTCCGACAGGCAGATGGAGTCTTCGAAGTTGTAACCGTTCCAGGCCATGAACGCGATGCGCATGTTCTGACCCAGTGCCAGCTCACCCATGTCGGTGGACGGGCCGTCAGCCATGATGTCGCTACGCTGAACCCGATCACCTTTACGCACCAGCGGACGCTGGTTGATGCAGGTGTTCTGGTTGGAGCGGGTGTATTTGGTGAGGTTGTAGATGTCGACACCCGCTTCGCCGGTTTCAACTTCGTCATCAGCAACACGAACCACGATACGGCTGGCATCAACAGAGTCGATCACGCCACCACGACGAGCAACGACGCAAACGCCGGAGTCACGAGCTACGTTACGCTCCATGCCGGTACCTACCAGCGGCTTGTCAGCGCGCAGGGTGGGTACAGCTTGACGCTGCATGTTCGAACCCATCAACGCACGGTTGGCGTCATCGTGCTCGAGGAACGGAATCAACGACGCTGCAACCGAAACTACCTGCTTCGGCGAAACGTCCATCAAGGTGACTTCTTCAGGCGCCTTAACGGTGAATTCGTTCAAGTGACGAACAGCTACCAACTCATCGATCAGCGTTTTCTTGTCGTTCATCGTGGCCGAAGCCTGAGCGATCACGTGATCAGCTTCTTCGATGGCAGACAGGAACACGATCTCGTCGGTGACCAATGCGTCTTTCACCACACGGTACGGGCTTTCCAGGAAGCCGTACTGGTTGGTGCGCGCATAAGCAGCCAGGGAGTTGATCAGACCAATGTTCGGACCTTCCGGCGTTTCAATCGGGCATACGCGACCGTAGTGAGTCGGGTGTACGTCACGAACCTCAAAGCCAGCGCGCTCACGAGTCAAACCGCCAGGGCCGAGTGCAGAAACACGACGCTTGTGGGTGATCTCGGACAGCGGGTTGTTCTGGTCCATGAACTGAGACAACTGGCTGGAACCGAAGAACTCTTTCACCGCCGCAGCCACTGGCTTGGCGTTGATCAGGTCTTGCGGCATCAGGCCTTCGCTTTCAGCCATCGACAGACGCTCTTTGACCGCACGCTCAACGCGTACCAGGCCAACGCGGAACTGGTTCTCGGCCATTTCGCCTACGCAGCGAACACGACGGTTACCCAAGTGGTCGATGTCATCGACGATACCTTTACCGTTACGGATGTCGACCAGAGTCTTCAGTACCGCGACGATGTCTTCCTTGCACAGCACACCCGAACCTTCGATCTCGGTACGACCGATACGACGGTTGAACTTCATCCGGCCGACCGCAGACAGGTCATAGCGCTCAGGGCTGAAGAACAGGTTATTGAACAGGGTTTCGGCAGCGTCTTTGGTTGGCGGCTCGCCTGGACGCATCATGCGATAGATCTCGACCAGCGCTTCCAATTGGTTGCTGGTGGAGTCGATCTTCAGCGTGTCAGAAACGAACGGACCGCAGTCGATGTCGTTGGTGTACAGGGTCTCGATGCGAACGACTTGAGCCTTGGCGATTTTGCCGAGGATCTCAACGTTAAGCTCGGTGTTGCACTCAGCCAGGATTTCGCCAGTAGCCGGATGCACGATGACCTTGGCAGTGGTGCGACCCAGGACGTAGTCCAGAGGCACTTCCAGCGTCTTGATACCGGCCTTTTCGATCTGGTTGATGTGGCGCGCAGTAATACGACGGCCAGCTTCAACAATGACCTTGCCTTTTTCATCCTGGATATCCAGAACGGCAATTTCACCACGCAGACGCGATGCAATCAGCTCCAGGCTGAGGGTTTCGCCGCTCAGGTGGAATACGTTGGTGGTGTAGAACGCGTCCAGCACTTCTTCAGTGGTGTAGCCGAGCGCGCGCAGCAGTACCGAGGCCGGCAGCTTGCGACGACGGTCGATACGCACGAATACGCAGTCTTTCGGGTCGAACTCGAAGTCCAGCCACGAACCGCGATAAGGGATGATGCGCGCGGAGTACAACAGTTTGCCGGAGCTATGCGTCTTGCCGCGGTCGTGATCGAAGAACACGCCCGGGGAACGGTGCAGCTGGGAAACGATTACACGCTCGGTACCGTTGATTACGAAGGTACCGTTCTCAGTCATCAGGGGGATTTCACCCATGTAGACTTCTTGCTCTTTGATGTCCTTGATCGCTTTGTTCGACGATTCTTTGTCGAAAATGATCAGGCGCACTTTTACCCGCAAAGGTACGGCGTAAGTTACACCGCGCAATACGCATTCTTTGACATCAAATGCCGGTTCGCCCAGGCGATAACCGACGTACTCCAGCGCAGCATTGCCGGAGTAGCTGATGATCGGGAAAACGGATTTGAAGGCCGCATGCAGGCCCACGTCGCGGAACTGATCTTTAGTCGCTCCCGCTTGCAAGAATTCACGATACGAATCCAGCTGGATGGCCAGGAGGTACGGCACATCCATGACGTCCGGCAACTTGCTAAAGTCCTTGCGGATACGTTTTTTCTCAGTATATGAGTAAGCCATCAGCGTTCCCCAGCTTGGTCACCTGCTTGTTTGGCCCCTCCCGACGGGAGCAGCCAGAAAATCGTGCAAACCCCATGGTTTGCGCCACCACATCGGGTGGTTAAAGCACCTTTATCAGCACCGACCCAGTCGGCTGCCAATAACGGAAAAAGGCCGGTGGCAAGAGCCACCAGCCATCAGCCTGTCGCTTTACGCTCGGGCTGGAGGAGCAAAGTCGATACTTACTTCAGCTCGACTTTAGCGCCTGCTTCTTCCAGCTTCTTCTTGGCGTCTTCAGCAGCTTCTTTCGAAACGCCTTCAGCTACAACCTGAGGAGCGCCGTCTACTTTCTCTTTGGCTTCTTTCAGGCCCAGACCGGTCAGTTCACGAACTGCCTTGATCACGTTAACCTTCTTCTCGCCAGCTTCCAGCAGAACAACGTTGAACTCGGTTTGCTCTTCAACAACAGCGGCAGCAGCAGCTGGACCAGCCGAAGCAGCAGCAGCGGTAACACCGAAGGTTTCTTCCATCGCTTTGATCAGCTCAACGATTTCCACTACGGATTTCTGGCCGATTGCTTCGATGATTTGTTCGTTAGTCAGAGACATGACTCAATTCCTGAATTGGGGGACGGCCTACGCGACCATCGAAATAAACAAAAAACGCGAGAAGTTGACGAGCCTTAGGCTGCGGCAGCTTCTTTCTGGTCGCGAATTGCCGCCAGAGTACGAGCCAATTTGCTGGTAGCGCCTTGAATCACGCTCATCAGCTGAGAAATTGCTTCGTCACGGGTCGGCAGAGTTGCCAGTACGTCGATCTGATTAGCTGCGAGGAACTTGCCCTCGAACGCAGCTGCCTTGATCTCGAACTTGTCCTGACCCTTGGCAAACTCTTTGAAAATACGGGCAGCAGCGCCCGGATGTTCGTTCGAGAATGCAATCAGGGTCGGGCCGGTGAACACGTCGTTGAGGACACTGTATTGAGTGTCAGCAACAGCGCGCTTGAGCAAGGTGTTACGTACAACACGTACGTAAACGCCAGCTTCACGAGCCTCTTTACGGAGTCCGGTCATTGCGCCTACTGTTACGCCACGGGCATCAACCACGACAGCGGACAGAGCGACTTTGGCAGCCTCGTTGACTTCAGCGACGATGGCCTTCTTGTCTTCGAGATTAATTGCCACGGGTTTAACTCCTGCTTGTTACCGTTTCATTCGATCGAAACCGAATGTCGTTTTGGTGTCTGATTCGGTAAGGAACCGGGAGCACCATCTGCGTAGGCTTATGGTTTAAGACTTGCGTCGCCTACGGTCTTGGATAGCCCCCGCCAGGCAGGGACCCCAATCTTTCAATTGGCGCGATCAATCGCGCCAACCTTTGTCTTACGCGTCCAGCGAGCTCTGATCGATAACCAGACCTGGGCCCATAGTTGTGCTCAGGGTAACGCGCTTGACGTAAATACCTTTCGAGGAAGCTGGCTTGATACGCTTCAGATCAGCGATCAGAGCTTCAACGTTTTCCTTCAGCTTGACGGCTTCGAAGCCCATCTTGCCAACGGAAGTGTGGATGATGCCGTTTTTATCGGTGCGATAACGAACCTGACCAGCTTTAGCATTCTTAACCGCAGTAGCTACGTCTGGAGTCACGGTGCCGACCTTCGGGTTAGGCATCAGACCACGTGGACCGAGGATCTGGCCCAGTTGACCTACAACGCGCATGGCATCCGGGGATGCAATCACTACGTCATAGTTCAGGTCGCCACCTTTCATTTCGGCAGCCAGGTCGTCCATACCTACGCGGTCAGCGCCAGCAGCCAGAGCGGCTTCAGCAGCTGGACCCTGAGTGAACACAGCAACGCGAACGGTCTTGCCAGTGCCGTGTGGCAGCACAGTAGCGCTACGAACAACCTGGTCGGATTTACGCGGGTCTACACCCAGGTTTACAGCAACGTCAAACGACTCGCTGAACTTGACAGTCGACAGCTCAGCCAGCAGAGCAGCGGCGTCTACAATGTTGTAGGCCTTGCCTGCTTCGATTTTGCCGGCGATAGCCTTTTGACGCTTGGTCAGCTTAGCCATTACACACCCTCCACGTTAAGGCCCATGCTACGAGCAGAACCGGCGATAGTACGCACGGCTGCATCCATATCAGCTGCAGTCAGATCCGCGTTTTTGGTTTTCGCGATTTCTTCCAGCTGAGCACGGGTAACAGTGCCAACCTTAACGGTGTTCGGACGAGCGGAACCGCTGGTCAGACCGGCCGCCTTCTTCAGCAGAACCGAAGCAGGGGTGGATTTGGTTTCGAAAGTGAAGCTACGGTCGCTGTAGACAGTGATGATCACTGGAGTTGGCAGACCTGCTTCAAGACCCTGAGTACGGGCGTTGAAAGCCTTGCAGAACTCCATGATGTTCACGCCGTGCTGACCCAGAGCAGGACCAACAGGTGGACTTGGGTTAGCCTGAGCGGCCTTCACTTGTAGCTTGATGTAAGCGGTAATCTTCTTGGCCATGAGGCACTCCAATTACGGGTTCAAACGCCTCGAAAGGCTCCCCGGTTACTTGCGCGTTTATCCCAGTGACGACAAAACCCCACAGCCTAAGGCTGCGGGGTTGGGATGCTTGCTCAGCTAGACCTTTTCGACCTGACTGAACTCCAGCTCTACCGGAGTAGAGCGACCGAAAATGAGCACTGCCACTTGGATCCGGCTCTTTTCGTAGTTAACTTCTTCAACGACGCCATTGAAATCAGCAAATGGACCATCATTGACTCGCACCGTTTCACCAGGCTCGAAAAGAGTCTTAGGCTTAGGTTTGTCGCTACCATCAGCAACGCGACGCAGAATTGCTTCTGCCTCTTTATCAGTGATTGGCGCTGGCTTATCAGCAGTTCCGCCGATAAAGCCCATCACACGAGGCGTGTCCTTGACCAAGTGCCAAGTACCCTCATTCATATCCATCTGAACCAGCACATAACCTGGAAAGAACTTACGCTCGCTTTTGCGCTTCTGGCCATTACGCATCTCGACCACTTCTTCAGTGGGAACCAGAATTTCACCAAAGCCATCTTCCATGCCAGCCAGTTTCACTCGCTCAACAAGCGAGCGCATCACATGCTTCTCGTAACCCGAGTAAGCATGCACAACGTACCAACGCTTAGCCACGGGACACCCTTAGCCGACAATCAAGGAAACAAGCCAGCCGAGCAGGGAATCAAGCCCCCACAACAGCAACGCCATAACCAGAACAACAGCCACAACGATTAGCGTGGTCTGCGTGGTTTCTTGGCGAGTTGGCCAAACGACTTTACGAATCTCAGTGCGAGCTTCCTTAACCAGTACAAAGAAAGACTTGCCCTTCGCAGTTTGCAGACCTACAAAGGCAGCTGCAGCAGCAATCACAAGCAATGCGAGTACGCGGTACAGGATCGGCGAAGCTGAGTAATACTGATTACCAACAACGCCAACAACCACCAAAGCAACTACTACAAGCCACTTGAGCAAATCGAAGCGAGAGCCTTGAGTTTCAGCTTTAGGAGTCATCTATGAAGATCCTGTGAAAAGAAAGCCAGACACACCAAGTGAATCTGGCAGGTCAGGAGGGAATCGAACCCCCAACCTACGGTTTTGGAGACCGTCGCTCTGCCAATTGAGCTACTGACCTAAAACAAAATCAGGCCGACCATTATGCCGGCCTGAAAAATACATTACAACCGATTATTCGATGATCTTTGCTACGACGCCGGCGCCGACGGTACGACCGCCTTCACGGATAGCGAAACGCAGACCGTCTTCCATCGCGATGGTTTTGATCAGGGTAACAGTCATCTGAATGTTGTCACCTGGCATTACCATTTCAACGCCTTCTGGCA
>NZ_CAXAPN010000061.1:0-18275 GCF_963971015.1 Pseudomonas sp. RA_15y_Pfl2_54 | reverse complement strand
TCGACTTGGTCGACAACCGACAATTTAAAAGTCAGCGTGTAATCGCGTTGACTACGTTTTGCGCCCGTATCCATTGCCCCCTCCTGATAAGAAGCCAGAAGGTGTAAACCTTATTCAGGACGAGACAGCGCCCACAAAAAAGCCCCGCTTTTAAGGGCGGGGCTCTTTTCTAAAGAAGCTACAAGTTAGATAACTTGTACTTCTTCAGCTTGCATGCCTTTCTGACCGCGGGTAGCGATGAAAGAAACCTGTTGGCCTTCTTTCAGGCTTTTGAAGCCGTCGGATTGGATAGCTTTGAAGTGAACGAACAGGTCGTCACCGGATTGTGGAGTGATGAAGCCGAAGCCTTTTTCATCGTTGAACCACTTAACGGTACCGGTTTGGCGATTAGACATGGTGTAACTCCTTGAACAAAGATAACTGCGACGCAGGAAGAACCCTGGCCGAGACTGAGTGCAAAGAGCAGGAAAAATTCTTGTAGATGGTTGGATCGAAATTCAACATATCGTGTAGAGATTCTCAGTGACACAAGCAGCACAGTGGCGCCACCTTAACCCTTTTTCCCGAACGTGCCAATGCTTCTTGCGAAGGTTTCTCTGTTTTAAGGATCAGCGGTGCGACAGTTCGTCTCCAGAACCCGTATTTTCAGCGTGTTCGGCGAGAATTGCAGCGCGCACTTTGAACCCGGCGGCGCGCCCGGTAAGATGCCGGACAGAATTTTTCCACCTCGCTATTCAGGACACCCGCCATGAGCATCAAATCGGACAAGTGGATTCGCCGCATGGCGCAGGAACACGGCATGATCGAACCGTTCGTCGAGCGCCAGATGCGCGGCAGCGACGACAGCCGGGTGATCTCCTACGGTGTGTCGAGCTACGGCTACGATGTGCGTTGCACCAGCCACTTCAAGGTGTTCACCAACATCAATTCGGCCATCGTCGACCCGAAAAACTTCGACGCTGGCAGCTTTGTCGATATCCACAGCGATGTCTGCATCATTCCACCGAACTCCTTCGCGCTGGCCAGCACGGTCGAATACTTCCGCATTCCGCGCAACGTATTGACCATCTGCCTGGGTAAAAGCACCTACGCGCGCTGCGGGATCATCGTCAACGTCACGCCGCTTGAGCCGGAGTGGGAGGGCCACGTGACGCTGGAGTTTTCCAACACCACTAACCTGCCGGCGAAAATCTACGCCAACGAAGGCGTGGCGCAGATGCTGTTCCTTGAGTCCGACGAGGAATGTGAAGTGTCCTATAAGGATCGCGGCGGCAAGTATCAGGGCCAGCGTGGCGTCACTCTGCCGCGTACCTGATCGTCCATCCGGCGGATGTCGGGAATTCTTTGGCGGGCAGACACTCTATGGGGTGTACTGCCCGTTTTTGTTTCTGGCAAAACGGGCCTTCGCTGAGGAGTGTTCCATGAAGATCGATCCGCATATCACTGCCGAACTGGCAAGGCTTGAGCCCAATCAGGTTGGCGTTTTAGCCTGGTCCTTGTTGGCACACCCGACCCTGAGCATGGCGGGGGGAATTCCCGGTCAGCCCGATCCTGATACCCCCAACGAACAACCGACCGAGCCGGGTGAGCCGACGCGTCCCGACGAGCCGCCACCGGCGCCAGTTGCCTAACTCACATGCGATGGCCCCTCATTTGAAGTCCTCGAAGGCTTCAACTGACGGGCCATACTTCGTTATCACCGATGACAAATATCCTGCAGTTGTCATCTCGTTTGATCGCATAACCACCGGTGAACGCGCCGAACGCCGGCATCAAGCTGACGCGTTCGCCCACGCTGAAACACGCCAAACGCAAACTCTGCCGGCCCTTGCCATGCAGCCGATAAACCGGGTGTACATGACCGGCCAGCACATGTCTTTCCGGATGAGGAATCGGTTCATGCTGCAAGGCAAACGGCCCGAGCAGCATCGGTTCTGCAACCACTCTGATGTTAAGCGCCACTGGTGGATCGCCCGCACGTTTGTCGTGATTGCCACGGATCAGCGTCATCGGCAGATCCGCGTGGCGAGCTCGCCATTGCGCCAGCGCGTTCAATGTGCCGGGCGAATGAGAGCCCGGACCATGAAGGAAATCCCCCAGAAAAATGAGTTGCCGACAGGGATGCTGGTTCAGCAGTTGATCGAGCATCGCGATATTGCTCGCCGTCGTGCCTTGCGGAACGGGCTGCCCGAGGCTGCGATAGGCGCCAGCCTTGCCAAAATGGACATCGGCGATGAGCAGCGCCTGTTGTGCCGGCCAATACAGGGCTTTTTCCGGCAATAGCCAGAGTTCTTCACCGGCCAGATGCACAGGGTAGAGCGTACTCATCAGCGTTTGCCCGTGTCGGCAGATTGCTCCAGGTCGCCGACCATCCGTCTGATACGGTCAGCGAGTTTTTCCGAACTCATGCGCTCGCGCATACGTTCCACCAAGAGGGGAAACCCCAGGGGCGTAGGGCGTTTGATCCGGTGCATGTCCAGTTTCATTCCTTGGAGGCGCTCCAGCGTCTGTTCCAGCCTGCGAATATCCAGTTCTTCACGCAGGACTTCTTCCCCGGCTTGCGCCAGCAGCAGATTGTCACGGTCATATTGTTTGAACACTTCGAAGAATAATCCGCTGGAGGCTTGCACCTGGCGGGTACTTTTCGGTGCGCCTGGAAAACCGGCGAACACCAGTCCGGCGATCCGGGCGATTTCCCGAAAGCGCCGCAAGGCCAGTTCTCCGGCGTTGAGACTGGCCAGAACGTCGGCTAACAGATGATCGCAAGTGAATAACGCCTCGTTCAGGTGTTCTGCCCAATCAACCGGCGTGGCGCTGAGCAATTCCAGCCCGTAGTCATTGACGGCAATCGAGAATGTCAGCGGCTGACGCTGACTGACGCGCCAGGCCAGCAGGCTTGCAAGCCCCAGATGCACTTGTCTTCCGGCGAACGGGTAGAGAAACAGGTGCCAGCCTTCACGGGATTTCAGCGCTTCGGTCAGCAGGTGGTGGGTCGTGGGCAAGCCAGAGGCGCGCGCCTGCGTTTCCAGCAGGGGGCGCAGTGCCTGCATTTCCGGACCGGCAAACTCACCTTGCGCGGCGGCGCTCAAGCGCGTCACCACCGCTTGCGCCAGTTCACTGGAAAGCGGCATGCGTCCGCCGTTCCAGCGTGGTACGGCGGCTTTTTTAGCGGCGCTGCGTTTGACGTAAGCGGTCATGTTTTCCACGCGCACCAGTTCCAGCAAACGTGCAGCGAACAGAAAACCATCACCCGGTTTAAGGCGGGCAATGAAGCCTTCTTCGACGCTGCCCAATGGCTTGCCTGCGCCGCCCTTGCTCCAGAACTTCAACTGCATGCTCGCGTCGCTGACGATGGTGCCGATGCTCATGCGGTGCCGCCGCGCCAGTCGCGCATCGGGCACGCGCCAGACACCATGCTCATCCGGTTCGACCCGGCGGTAATCCGGATAAGCCGTCAGAGACATGCCGCCATGGCGTACGAAAGCCAGCGCCCATGCCCAATCGACGGGTGTGAGGTCGCGATAAGCCCAAGCGCCACGGACTTCTTCGTACAACGCTTCGGGTATAAATCCGCCCCCCAGTGCCATGCTGACCACATGCTGCACCAGCACATCCAGCGGTTGATGCGGCGACCATCGTGGTTCAATTTGTCTTTGCTCCACGGCATCGCGAGCGGCGGCGGCCTCGATCAGTTCAAGGCTGTGCGTCGGCACCAGCGTTACTCGTGAAGTGCGCCCCGGTGCGTGGCCAGATCGCCCGGCGCGCTGCATCAGACGTGCCACGCCCTTGGCTGAGCCGATTTGCAGCACGCGCTCTACCGGCAGGAAGTCCACGCCCAGATCCAGGCTTGAGGTACACACCACGGCTTTGAGTTGCCCGTCCTTGAGCGCCTGCTCAACCCAGTCGCGGGTATCGCGGGACAGCGAACTATGGTGCAAAGCGATCAACCCGGCCCAGTCCGGGCGCGCCTCAAGCAACGCCTGATACCAGATTTCCGACTGCGCCCGGGTGTTGGTGAACACCAGGCTGCTGGCGCAGGCGTCGAGTTCGGCGACCACTTGCGGCAGCATCTTCAGACCGAGATGCCCGGCCCATGGAAAACGTTCGATGGTCGGGGGGAGGAGGGTGTCGACTGTCAGGGATTTTTCGCTCTGGCCCTGAATACTCACGCCACCGCCCTGTGGGATCAGCACCTGTTCGGCGTGGGATTGATTACCCAGCGTGGCGGAGACGCCCCAGACGATCAGGTCGGCTTGCCAGTGGCGCAGGCGGGCGAGGGCCAATTGCAATTGCACGCCGCGTTTGTTACCGAGTAGTTCGTGCCATTCGTCGACAACCAGCATACGCAGGGTTGAGAGCGCAGTTTGTGCGTCAGCGCGGGCGAGCATCAGCGTCAGGCTCTCAGGTGTGGTGATCAGCGTGGTGGGCAGGCGTCGACTCTGACGGGCCCGTTCGCTGCTGGCGGTGTCGCCTGTGCGCAGGCCGATGCTCCAGGGAATGTGTAAATCATCGACAGGCATTTGCAGGGCGCGCGCAGTGTCGGCGGCGAGGGCGCGCATTGGCGTGATCCACAGCACGGTCAGCGGTTCGGCCAGCGGTTTGCGTTTGCGCGATGTTTCGACGGTTGGCGCGGATCTGGCGAAACGATTGAGTGCCGCAAACCACACGGCATAGGTTTTACCGGCGCCGGTGCTGGCATGGAGCAAACCGGATTCGCCGTTTTTGACAGCGGCCCACACCTGTTTCTGGAACGCGAAGGGCTTCCAGTGTCGGGCGCTGAACCAGGTTTTTGCGAGGTCGGGGGATTTCGCCATGCGGGCTGCGCGCACTCTGGAGGGGTTATTCCAGTGACCGCGGTGCCCGCTAACAAGTTTAATTTCGTCAGTAGCTCAATACCCTTGTGGGGGCGAGCTTGCTCGCGAAGACGTCGCCACATTCAACATCATCGTTGGCTGACAGATCGCTTTCGCGAGCAGGCTCGCTCCCGCAGGTTTTATGTGTGCAAATTATTTGAGGTTGCCGCTGAGGAATTGTTGGAGGCGCTCGCTTTTCGGATTGCCCAGCACGTCTTCAGGCGCGCCTTCCTCTTCGACCAGTCCTTGGTGCAAAAACAGGACCTGACTGGATACTTTGCGGGCGAAGCTCATTTCGTGGGTCACCATGATCATGGTCCGGCCTTCTTCAGCCAGCCCCTGAATCACCTTCAGCACCTCGCCCACCAGTTCCGGATCCAGCGCCGAGGTCGGTTCATCGAACAGCATGACTTCCGGCTCCATCGCCAGCGCGCGGGCAATCGCCACACGCTGTTGCTGGCCGCCCGACAGAAACGCCGGGTACTGATCCGCCACCCGCGCTGGCAGGCCGACCTTGTCCAGATAACGTCGGGCACGGTCTTCGGCTTCCTGTTTGCTGCAGCCCAGCACCCGGCGCGGGGCCATGGTGATGTTTTCCAGCACGGTCATGTGGCTCCACAGGTTGAAATGCTGGAACACCATCGCCAGGCGCGTGCGCAGGCGTTGCAGTTCATTGGCATCAGCCACATGCACGCCATGGTGGTCGGTGACCATGGCAATCGCTTGGTCGTCGAGACTCATCGCGACTTGATTGGGTTGTTCGAGAAAATTGATACAGCGCAAAAAGGTACTTTTGCCCGAGCCGCTGGCGCCGATCAGGCTGATCACGTCGCCAGTCCTGGCCTTGAGCGAAACGCCTTTGAGCACCTGATGGTCGCCATAGCTTTTGTGCAGGTTTTCAACGGTCAGTTTGTACATGGGACAGACATCCTCAAGGCGAAAGTAGGTAGCCGCTGCGATAGGCTTCAGCGCCCGCGACGTGGGCGATCACCATGCCGGCCGTGGCCATGCGCCGCAATGAGCGGGCGTACATCAAACCGGCAATGGTGCAATGAATGGGCGTGACCCGGTCGTTGATCGGGTCAATGATTTCGGCGATCTGCTGACCAGCCTCCAGGTATTGCCCCGCAGTGGCGCAATACACCAACAGGCCGCCGACTGGCGTGATCACCGGTTCCACCCCGGCCAGCGGCGTGGCGGGGAACGGCAGTGGCGGCTGCGGCTTGGTTTCGCCAACGATCGCATCGAACTGCACCAGATAATCGAGCAGCGCCTGGCAGTCGCGGCTGGCCATCGGGTGATTGACATCACCCTGGCCGCGCAACTCCACGGTCACCGAGAAACTGCCCAGCGGAATCTTGAAGTGTTCGCCGAAACGTTCTTTGAGTTGCCACCAGAGCAGGGTGAAGCATTCATCGAACGACTGACCGCCGGAATCGGTGGCCAACAGACTGGCCTGGGATTCGATGTAACGCGCCAGAGGCTCGACCTGCGGCCACGCTTCGGGCGTGGTGTAGAGGTGAACCACCGATTCGAAGTCGCAATGCAGGTCGAGCACCATGTCCGCATCGCAAGCCAGCCGTTGCAGGATCAGGCGTTGGGATTGCAGTTGCGTACTGGCGGTCTGGCGGGCGAGGGCGCTGCGCAGGCTGGCGCGGATCAGCTCGAGGTTGCGCTGCGGGTCGTCGCTCAGTCTGGCCTCGATGTCGTTGCCGATTTCTTCGCTCAGGTCGACGAACCAGCGGTTGAAGTTCTGCCCGCTCTCCAGCTCGTAGCGGCCCAGCGGCACGTCCATCAGCACTTGTTCGAGGCCAACCGGGTTGGCCACCGGCACCAGCACGATTTCGCTGCGCAGGCGCCCGGCGGCTTCGAGCTCCTTCAGGCGCTGCTTGAGGTGCCAGGCCACGAGCATCCCGGGCAATTCGTCGGCGTGCAGCGAAGACTGGATGTAGACCTTGCCTTTGGCCTGCTCCGGGCCGAAGTGAAAACTGTGAATCTGTCGTGCGGTCCCCGGCAGCGGGGCCAGCAAGTCATGTATCTGGTGGCGCATTTGAGCTAAGTCCTAGTGGGTCGGCCCGAGGAAGGCCAGCCATCGGCGTTCGGCGAGGCGGAACAGGCCGACCAGCGCGAAAGTAATGGTCAGGTAGATCAGCGCGGCGATGCCGAACGACTGAAACGTCAGGAAGGTCGCCGAGTTGGCGTCCCGGGCCACTTTCAAAATGTCAGGGACGGTCGCGGTGAAGGCCACGGTGGTCGAGTGCAGCATCAGGATCACTTCGTTGCTGTAATAAGGCAACGAGCGGCGTAGCGCCGAGGGCATGATCACGTAGGCATACAGCTTCCACCCTGTCAGCCCGTAAGCTTTGGCCGCTTCGACTTCGCCGTGGTTCATGCTGCGAATCGCCCCGGCGAAAATCTCCGTGGTGTAGGCGCAAGTGTTCAGGGCAAAGGCCAGAATGGTGCAGTTCATCGCATCGCGAAAGAAGCTGTCGAGAATCGGCTGCGCGCGCACGGCGGCCAGGCTGTAGATGCCGGTGTAGCAAATCAGCAACTGGATATACAGCGGCGTACCCCGGAACAGGTAGGTGTAGAACTGCACGGGCCAGCGGATGTAGAAGTGCGTGGAGACCCGAGCGATCGACAGCGGAATGGATGCGAAGAATCCGATGAAGATCGAGGCGCTGAGCAGCCACATCGTCATCGCCAGCCCGGTGATGTTGTTGCCGTCGGTATAAAGGAAGGGTTTCCAGTATTGCTGTAGAAGTTCGATCATCGTACGGCCTCCCGGGAGCCGGCGGCATAACGGCGTTCGAGCCTGCGCAGGATGATGTTCGAGGCGCTGGTGATCAGCAGATAGATCAACGCGGCGAGTACCAGAAAGTAGAACAGTTGATAGGTGCTTTTGCCGGCGTCCTGCGCGGCTTTGACCAAATCGGCCAAGCCGATGATCGACACCAGCGCGGTGGCCTTGAGCATCACCATCCAGTTGTTGCCGATGCCGGGCAGGGCGAAGCGCATCATCTGCGGGAACACCACCAGGCGAAAACGCTGGCCGCGTTTGAGGCCATAGGCGGTGGCCGCTTCAACCTGGCCGCGTGGCACCGCGAGGATTGCGCCACGGAAGGTCTCAGTGAAATACGCGCCATAAATGAAGCCCAGGGTCAGGACCCCGGCGCTGAACGGGTCAATCTCGATGTAATCCCATTCCAGGTAGTCGGTGAGCAGGGTCAACCAGGTTTGCAGGCTGTAGAAAATCAGCAGCATCAGCACCAGGTCGGGCACCCCGCGAATGAGCGTGGTGTAGAGCTGGGCGGGCAGGCGCACCAGTTTGACTTTTGACAGCTTGGCACTGGCGCCGATCAGACCGAGCAGCACGGCCACCAGCAGCGACATCGCCGATAATTTGATGGTCATCCAGGTGCCTTCCATCAGCAAAGGACCGAAGCCCTTGAGGCTGAAGGCAGAGAGCCCCAGATTTTGTAAGAGGGTTTCAAACATAAATCAGCAACCTGAGCGGGTGGAAAAGGCGCCCATCGAGTGATGGGCGCCGGGGTGTTATTTGCCGCTGTACAGATTCAGATCGCCAAAGTGTTTCTTCTGGATGGTGGCGTAGGTGCCATCATCGTGTAACGCTTTGATACCTTTATCCAAAAGTGCCTTCAGCGCAGTGTTACCTTTCTTAATACCGACAGCAGTTTTGGCTGGCAGCAATTCGCTGTCCACTGGCTTGCTGACGTCATAATCGGCGCCCTGTGGCGACTTCAAAAAGCCCAGTTCGGCTTGCAGCATGTCCTGGATGCCAGCGTCGAGACGGCCGGACGTCAGGTCGGAATACACCTGATCCTGGTTTTGATAGGCCTGGGTTTTCACGCCTGCCTTGTCCAGAACGGCTTTGGCATAGGCTTCCTGAATGGTGCCTTGCTCGTAGCCCACGGTTTTGCCCTTCAGGGACGCCACGTCTGCTGTGACGCCAGAACCTTTCTTGAACACATAAGCGGTCGGACCGGAGAACAGTTCGCTGGAGAAGTCGATGACTTTTTCACGGGCCGGGGTCACGGTCATCGACGAGATCACACCGTCGAATTTATTGGCCTTGAGGCCCGGAATCATGCCGTCGAAGTCACTTTCGACCCACTTGCACTTGACCTTCAGTTCGGCGCAGATCGCGTTGCCCAGGTCGATGTCGAAGCCCACCAGGCTGCCGTCGGCCGCTTTCGACTCAAACGGTGCGTACGAAGGGTCAACGCCAAAGCGCAACTCTTTGTATTCCTTGGCCAGCGCGGAGCCGGCGGCCATGCACAACGCCAGTGCAGAAAGGGTCAGCAATGCTTTTTTCATTATTCAATCCCTAAGAACCAATATGAGCGCTTGTGGCGCAGAATTATTGTTACTGGAACGCGTACGACCCATTAAAAGTAGCAATTTCCGAACCACAGTCCCGAACAAGTGTTTTAAAAGGTTGGGGAAGGGAGAGGAGAGAGTGATTGGTGCACAGAAACGGGCACCGTAAATACCTTGCACCAAATCAGTTCAAATGGCGTCGACGCGCGGCGTGGTACTGATCCAGTCAGGCCAGCAGATCTTGCAGTGTTGCCAGACTGTCCGCTTCTTCTACGGTTTTGTCCTGGCGCCAGCGCAGCATCCTTGGGAACCGCACCGCAATCCCGCTTTTATGCCGTCGCGACAGGGCGATCCCTTCGAAACCCAGTTCAAATACCAGGCTCGGCTTGACGCTGCTGACCGGGCCGAACTTTTCCACGGTGGTCTTGCGTACGATGCTGTCGACTTCGCGCATCTCTGCGTCGGTCAGCCCGGAATAGGCCTTGGCGAACGGTACCAATGTACGTTGACTCGACTCCGGCGGCCCGTCCCACACGGCAAAGGTGTAATCGCTGTAGAGGCTGGCGCGCCGCCCGTGACCGCGCTGTGCGTAGATCAACACCGCATCGACACTGAACGGATCGACCTTCCATTTCCACCAAACGCCCATGTCCTTGGTGCGGCCGATGCCATACAAGCCGTCGCGTGCCTTGAGCATCATGCCCTCGACACCTAATCGGCGGGAGGCTTCGCGCTGGCGGGCGAGGTCAGACCAATCGGTGCCGGTCAGCACCGGCGAGGCGAGCAACACCGGGCTGTTGCAGCGCGCAATGACCTCTTCCAATTGGGCGCGGCGCTTGGCTTGCGGCTGGTTGCGCCAGTCTTCGCCCTGCCATTCAAGCAGGTCGTAGGCAAGCACCACCACCGGCACCTCCTGGAGAATTTTCCGGTCAAGGTTTTTGCGGCCGATCCGCTGTTGCAGCAGGGCGAACGGTTGCACCGCTGGCGGCTCTGGCGATTGCGGATCGAAGGCGTCTTCAGTGCTCGGGTGGGTGCTTTTCCACACCACGATTTCGCCATCGATCACTGTGCCATCGGGCAGGCCGTGTACCAGCGCATCAAGTTCGGGGAAGCGCTCAGTCACCAACTCTTCGCCCCGCGACCAGACCCACAAGCGGCTGTCACGCTTGATCACTTGCGCACGAATGCCGTCCCACTTCCATTCCACTTGCCAATGACTGGCAGGCCCGATCAGCCCTTCAAACGCTTCAACCGGTTGCGACAAAGCATGAGCAAGAAAAAACGGGTACGGCTGACCGCCGCGCTGGGCATGTTCATCGGCAGATTCTGGCGCGATCAATTTCAGATAGCTGGCGGCGTTCGGTCGGTTGGACTGATCGGTGTAACCGACCAGGCGTTGCGCTATGCGCTTGCTGTCCAGGCCGGCCATTGAGGCCAACGCCCGTGTCACCAACAATTTCGACACGCCGACGCGCAAACTGCCGGTGATCAACTTGATGCACAACATCAGGCTCGGTCGATCCAGTTGCGCCCACAGCGCCGGCAGTTGCTTGGACAGGTAATCCGGGGTTTCACCGCGCAGCGGCAGCAATTTGTCCTCGATCCATTGCGCGAGGCCGGCATCGGAGTTGTGCGGATTTTCCGGAAGCACCAGCGAAATGGTTTCCGCCAGATCGCCTACCGATTGATAGCTTTCCTCGAACAGCCAGGGTTCCAGGCCGGACACCCCGACCGCACGTTCACGCAGGATGCGCACCGGGACCAGTTGCCGAGGGCGTCCGCCGCAGAGGAAGTACACCGCCCACGCCGCATCTTGCGGTGCTGCCTGGGCGAAGTAGGCTTGCATTGCCGCCAGTTTGGCGTTGCTCGACGTGGTCGCGTCGAGCTCGGCGTACAACTCGGCGAAGGCTTTCATGCAGACGTCTCGGCAATGGTCGGTTCGACGGTGATGTTTTCGTCTTCGTCATCGCCGTATTCGGTGTTGAAGCCTTGAGCATCCAGACCTTGTTCACGCAGATGGCGCACCAGGACGCCTATCGAGCCGTGGGTAACCATCACCCGTTCGGCGCCGGTCTGATTGATCGCCCAGAGCAGGCCGGGCCAATCGGCGTGATCGGACAGCACGAAACCGCGATCGACCCCGCGCCGTCGGCGGGGGCCGCGCAGACGCATCCAGCCGCTGGCGAAACCGTCGCTGAATTCACCGAAACGCCGCATCCAACTGCTGCCTCCAGCCGAGGGCGGAGCAATGACCAAGGCCTGGCGCATGATCGGGTCGTTCTTTTTCAGGTCGCCGGCATAGATCGTCGGCGGCAGGTACACGCCAGCGTCGCGGTAAACCCGGTTCAGCGGCTCCACAGCGCCGTGGCTGAGGATCGGGCCGAGTGTTTCATCGATGCCATGGAGAATCCGTTGGGCTTTGCCGAATGAGTAACAAAACAACACGCTGGCTTTGCCGGCGGCGATGTTGGCCGACCACCATTGATTGATCTCGCTTAACACCTGTGCCTGCGGCTGCCAGCGGTAGATCGGCAGGCCGAAGGTCGATTCGGTGATGAACGTGTGGCAGCGCACCGGTTCGAATGGCTGGCAGGTGCCGTCCGGCTCGATCTTGTAATCGCCCGACGCGACCCAGACTTCGCCGCCGTATTCCAGACGTATCTGAGCCGAGCCGAGTACGTGGCCAGCCGGATGAAAGCTCAATGTGACGCCGTGATGAGTCAGGCGCTGACCGTAAGCCAGGGTTTGCAAGTGGATGTCCTGGCCGAGGCGGGCGCGCAGGATGCCTTCGCTGGCGCTGCTGGCCAGGTAATGCTGGTTGCCGGTGCGGGCGTGATCGCCATGGGCATGGGTGATCACCGAGCGTTCGACCGGCCGCCACGGGTCAATGTAAAAATCCCCGGCGGGGCAGTACAAACCTTCAGGGCGGGCGATAACAAGATCCATGTCGTTACCAGAATGGAGGGCTTGTTAGCTATGAGGTTTGGGCGTGCTCAGAAGTTCTATGGATTTTTCAGTGCGTGGGGACAAAGCCAATGTGGGCTTGTTCGCGAGGGTGTCGTGTCAGTCGAGATATTTCGTAATGACACAGCGCTTTCGCGAGCAAGCCCGCCACAGAGGGACGGCGTTTTATTTACCCGGCGTAAGGGTCAAGCGCGTCTTGCCGTAAACCCGCTCAAAGTTCTGCGGTTGCATCGGCAAACCGATGTACTGGCCCTTGAGCCATGCATCAATCCCGTTGAGGTAATTCGGGCTGACCGGATTGCCCGACTGGCCCGTACCGTTTTGCCCCATCAGAGGTTCGGTCTGGCCGAAGTCGACGATAAACCGCATCGACGGCGCATGGGTCGTGTTGAAGTCCTGCCCCCAGTTAAACGCCGCCGTGTTCAACGTCGTGTGATCGCCGCCCGCCGCCAGCGGCCCACGAACGGTCTGGCCATCGGCATTCTTCCACGCGTAGCTGTGCAGTTTGCCCCACTGCCAAGCCTTGTGATCGCCACCCAACAGACTGTCGCCGGCGGTAATCGCTGCGGCCAGGCTGCGGGCGAGAATCAGCGCTTTATCCTCTTTCTGCGCCGTGCGAATGTCATCCCAGAACGGACTGTCCTCGCGTCCCAGCAGATGATCAGCCTGGGCTGTGTAGGATAAGTTGCCATTGGCAATAAACGCTTTCCACGCCGGGCTGGACTCGGGGCCGAGTTCGTCGAGGAAGATCTGTTTCATGCTTTCTTGCAGGAACAGTTCGTAGATCGCCGCGTCGGCGGACGTCGGGCTGAGCTTGCCGTCGAACGCCATCAACCGGCTAAAGGCTTCGCGGGCCTTGCCGCGTTCAATCGGCGGCAAAGCGTCGATGGCCTGTTTCAGCGATTGTTTCATGCCCGGTGCTTCGAATACCTTTTTCAGCTTGGCGGCGAACGTGGTGGTCTGGTCGTATTGCATGGCAATCACGCTGCGACTGTCGTGTTTGCCGCTGCCGGCCAGTTCGGCCAAGCGTTCGCCACGCTCCGGCGCGGCCCAGGAGTTGGACAACTGCATGCCGTAACCGTGGGGGATGACACGCTGGTTGGCGGTGCCGAGCCAGCCCTGTGCCGGATCCTGATCATAGGGATGTAGCATGGGGTCGGCGTAACCGTCCCAATCGTAACGGCCTTCCCAGCCCGGCGATGGCAGCAGGCCTTCGCCTTCACGACGGTTGGGGAAACGCCCGGTGACTTGCCAGCCGATGTTACTGGCGTCGGCGAACACCAGATTCAGGGCGATCGCGCGGATTTCCCGGCTCGCGTCCGAGGCGCGCTCAACATTCTGCGCACGGCTCAGGTCAAAAAACGCGTCCAGGGATTTGTCGTCGGTAAAACTCGGCGTCTGCAAGGCCAGGCCAAAACCGTTGCCTTGTGCCGCCGCCTGAGCGCTATTGAGCAGGGCACCGTGACGGGTTTCGTACACTGCTTCGCGAATCGGCCGCTGGCCTTTGACGAAGTAGGTTTCGTTGCGCACGCCCAGCGGCTGCCATTTGCCGTTGACCTCGTAGGTCAGGCTGCTGCCCTGGCGGCGGATCTTTTCCAGAAACAGGTCCTGGTTGTCGCCGAGCACGCTGCTCAGGCTCCACGCCACTTTGCCGTTGAAGCCCCCGAGGACCATCGGCAAACCGGCGACGGTGACGCCGGCGGCCTGATATTTCGGCGCGCGGATCTGTACAAAGGTCCACAACGACGGCGCGGCCAGCGGACCGTGGCTGTCGCTGGCCAGCAGGCTTTTGCCGCTGCGGCTGCGTTGCGGGGCCATTGCCCAGTTGTTCGAAGAGGTGGCGCCGAGCAGGTTCAGTGCCGATAGCTGCTGGCTGGTGTTACTCAGTTCGTTCAGGCCCGGTATTTGCCCGTTGAGCTTGAGCCCTTTGAGCTTGTCGGCTTCAGCCAGCGGCAGGTTCTCGTCTGGTGCGGAGGGGGTCAGCCAGGCAAGTTTGTCGGTGGTCATGGTTTGCGCCAGGACCAGCGACGAGATCTCTTGCGGCAGATTGGCCGACTGGCTGAAGTTCAGCAGTGCAAAAATCAGCGCCGAATCTTCCGGTTTCCAGTATTCAGGCTTGTAACCGCTGGAGGCGAGATCCCCCGGCAATTTGTCGGCGTAGCGGAACAGGTAGGCGTTGACGCCCCGGGCATAGACTTCGAAGAAACGCTTGAGCCGTGGCGACGAGGCTTTATACAACTCGCCGGCACTTTTCTTCAGGTTGACGGCGCGCATGTAGCGGTCGGCATCCAGCATCGAGGCGCCAGACATTTCCGCCAGACGGCCCTGAGCCAACAGACGCAGCGTGACCATTTGGTTGATGCGATCGCTGGCATGCACGTAGCCGAGGCTGAACAGCGCGTCATGGAAGCTGTTGCTTTCGATCAACGGCATGCCCATGGCATTGCGCCGCACCGAAACGTTCTGCGCCAGCCCCTTGAGCGGTTGCACGCCGGAGGTGGGTGGGAGGCTGTCCTGAGCGTTCCAGGTATGGCAACCGGACAGGCCCAAAACACTGGCCACTGCTGCGGCAACGCCGAACCGGGGAAGAAAATGTGTAAGGGCTGGCGAGGCCATGGCAAAGCTCCTGCGGGGGGTAGCGTCAGTAAAGGCGCTACGTTAGTGAGCAGGAGGATGCCGCGCAAGCGGGGGCGGGGGTTATTTCCAGATTTATGGCGGACGGTAAACCCCGGCATCAGGTCGTCCCGTGTGCGTTCGATCGCTTGCTTTGAGGAAGGGGGGGATGCTCAAGTGCACATTATTCAATGAACCGCGTGAGAGAAATCGCCATGGAGCTTCAGGCCAACGCCGCACTGATCATCATCGACCAGCAAAAAGGCATCCTGCATCCGCGCTTGGGGCGGCGCAATAATCCTGACGCTGAAGCGCGAATCCTTGATTTGCTGGGCATTTGGCGTAGCAGTGGGCGACCGGTGATTCATGTGCAGCACTTGTCGCGCTCGCCGGAATCAGTGTTCTGGCCCGAGCAGTCCGGAGTGGAGTTTCAGGCAAGGTTTATGCCGCAGGACGGCGAGTGGCTGATTCAGAAACAGGTCCCGGATGCATTTTGTGGCACGGGGCTGGAGGCGCGGTTGCGTGAAGCGCGGATCGCACAGGTGATCATCGTTGGCGTGGCGACCAACAACTCGGTGGAATCCACCACGCGCACGGGGGGCAATCTGGGGTTCGAGGCGTGGGTCGCGGAGGATGCGTGTTTCACCTTCGACAAGGCCGATTATTTCGGTACGCCGCGTTCAGCCCAGGAGGTACACGCGATGTCGCTGGGGAATCTGGATGGGGAGTATGCGACGGTGGTCAGTTCAGGCCGGATTCTGGCTATCGCCTGAGAAACCTGTGGGAGCTGGCAAGCCCGCTCCCACAAGGATCGCGATGCAAACAAAAATGGCGACTGACGTTGATTAACCTGTAGGCGTGAGCCTGCTCGCGATGGCGACTTTCAGGCAAAGAAGATCTGCGCCCGAGGCATCAAGCGCCGTGGCACTTCTTGAATTTCTTACCGTTGCCGCATGGGCAAGGGTCGTTGCGGCCGACGTCTTTCAGGGCGTTGCGCACCGGTTCCTGGTGGGCGTGGCCGCAGTTCGGGCCGTGGACATGGCCATGGTCGTGATCGTGGTGATGGTCATGATCGTGGTTGCAGTCAGGGCCATGGACATGAGGTTGCTGAGTCATCGGTGTTGCTCCGGAATTAAATCGGCGGGGATTATCACGCCATTGCGCTCAAGGTGCACGTAGTGGGCGATGAATAAACCGGTTTCCATGTCGCCCTGCAGTCGGTAAGGAATCTGCTGGTTCGGCCTTTTCAGCATTTTCACCACCTCTTTGACCTGAGGCCACAGGTTGGTGCGAATCGGCACTTTGTAGAAAGCGCTGTGTTTGGCCCCGACAGTGATCCAGCGTTCATACGCACCCTCGGTCAGCAGCATGTCAGCCAAATGGATGCGGTATTCCAGGCCGCGCACGGTCAAGTCACTGCTGTTGGGGTTGTCGATGCGAAAGTGCAGGATGAATTTCTGCTCAAGTAACCTGGCGCGCACCACTTCGACTTTGACCAGATGCACGGTGGGGTCGACGCTGACATCACTGAACCACGAGGCGCAACCGCCCAGGTTCAGGATCAGCATCAGAGATAAAGCCTGAAATGTGCGCCGTTGACTGAGCATCGCGTAAAACTCCCTTTCGCCTCAGTCTAGTCGCCAGCGGATTTACGCGCCGAAATACCCCGCGCAGCACTTTTTAAACTTCTGCCCGCTGGCGCATGGGCAACTGTCATTACGGCCCAGCTTCAATTGCACAGTCGGGTCGATGAAGTACCAGCGCCCGGCGTTCTGTACAAACGAGGAGCGCTCGCGGTGACTGTGTTCGCCCTGGCTGTCATGCCAGCGTGCGGTGAAGGTGACGAAGGCATGTTCCGGCTGGCCGCCGAAGACTTCCGAGTTTTCGACGTCGAGGCCCAGCCAAGTGCTTTGTGCGCTCCAGGCGCTGATCGACTGACGATCAAGGCCCGATTGCTGGACGGGCAGGGTGGTCGCCACCAGATAGTCGATCAGCCCCAGCACATAGGCGCTGTAACGCGAGCGCATCAAGGCTTCGGCGCTCGGCGCCGGGAGGCCGGCGTGATAGTGACCGCAGCAGGCATCCAGCAGATTGCCGCTGCCGCAAGGGCAAATAGCTGTACTCGTTACTTCCGGAGCCTTACTAACAGTTACATGTGTTTTATCTTCCATAAATCAGTCACTTACCTAATTTAACTTTTTTTATGTTTTTTACGCGTGTAACGAGTGAGTGGTATCCAATCTGCACAATTGCAATTCCATAGTAACCTTTCATTTTGAGCTCGTCTGAAGTGGAGGCTAGGCCATGACGGCCATTTATGTTTGGAGGTTCTGCACCCCAAGTGCCGGTTAGCCTTCCGAGGTTTCGATTTCGACTCACTCTTGTTCGTTTCCAGTCGGACTGATGAAGTTTAAAAATCAGTGCGCAGCGTCGGGATGGCAATACGCACTACAGTGCGAACCAGCTCACTAGGATGGCCGTTCCTTTCTGAGCCTAAGAAAGCGAGTCGGATCGTGACATCAAGAGTTTGCCATTTTTCGTAGGTGAAGTTATGGAGGACGTTGCTCGGTGAAAATTAGAAAAATAACGATTAAGAACTTTCGTGGGGTGAAGGAGCTTTACTGGAGCCTTCCAGCAGTTGACATCTTCTGCCTCATAGGGAAAGGCGATTCCTCTAAGTCAACCATCTTGGAAGCAATCCGATATACGTTCTACCCCCAATGGAATCTCACTCTCAGCGACTCGGATTTCCATCAATGTAAAGTTGAGAATTCCATTGTCATCGAAGTCACGATCGGCAGCCTCATTGAGGAATTCTGCGCGCTTAACAAGTACGGGCAGTACCTTCGGGGGTGGGACGCAGCTGCACTGACGCTCACGGATGAGCCGGATGACCACCTAGAAAGTGTTTTAACCGTTCGGCTCACGGTTGAGAAAGATTTGGAGCCGAAGTGGGTCGTGGTCTGCGACCGCAATCCCGATGGTGTTCCATTCAAGCAAGCCGACAGAAACAAAGTCGGGGTGGGACTCATCGGTGCTTACAGTGAGAGAGAGCTTTCATGGGCGAATGGAACCGCATTGGCCAAGCTAACTGAAGCACAGAGCCTGACTGAGCTGTTAGCGAACCCTCCGTTCTGTGGGTAGTCGGTGAGACTTGGGTGCGGTGTGAAGATAGTAAATACACCATTGGTGCGGACGAGCCCGCGACCCGCTCACAGGTCCGCGACCTGTTGATCGAATCGGGTTGGAAAGCTCAACAATGGCCAGACGACTGGCCGAGAAAAATACGTTGAGTAATGAATTCTTTATTAGGGACCTGGCTGAGAAAGGGGTGACTTTTCAGGCGACTCATGCCGGTCCATATGGAAGCAAGTCTATGGACTTGCCCCTACCAAACCGGACACCAACTCCCCGTTAAATTGATGCTGCCGCTAAGCGCCTGAACTCCCTCGGAGAGCGATAGTTCAAGGCGCTGTGTGGATGCTGCTCGTTGTAGTGCTCGAA
>NZ_CAXAPN010000060.1:0-18518 GCF_963971015.1 Pseudomonas sp. RA_15y_Pfl2_54 | reverse complement strand
ACATCGTTGGGTTTTACAACAACGAACGGCTGCACTCAAAACTGGGGTATCTGCCGCCGACCGTTTACGAGCGGGCGATGGCATCGAAACCACCTATCGAGGTGTCCGGAATTAGTTGACCACCACAGTATTTCAATTCGGGATGTTTAACAACTGAGGGAAAAATACAGAACCGTCCCACAAGGTTTTCAGGTTGTCCGTCGGACGTCCGGTCTCTAGGCTGTGCTCGTCGCTGCCAATTCAGCGACCGGGATTGGAAACCCCGAGTAGAACCGAGCGCACAAGCTCCTTTCATAACGTATCCTTGCGCACCTTCATGGTGTGCACTCCGTTATGGCGGCTGTGCGTGGGAGACCTTCGGGTCAACCGGGTTCTCCGTTCCCCGGGTTTCCAACCTGCGCACAGCTGCCACCTATTCGTTCGGAAACCGAATCGGCCAGCTCCAATCCTGATCGGAGAACACCATGAAAAAACCAACACCCAATCCCCCCGAAACAAACACCGACCCAACCTCCCCCTACGCCTCCATCGACAGCAAAAAACTCCACGAAGCGGCAGACCGCGCCCTCGACCACTACCTCAAACCGACCGCTCACCTCATGGCGTCCAATCGCCCCTACGAACCGATGTACCTCGCCAACCCGGCGTATGACACCGAGTCCCTGCTGGCCAATGCCAGCGAAACGTTGGGTTCGGTCACCGAGATGCTCAACAACTTCGCCGCCATGCTTGATACCTCACACCGCAAGACCGCGCTGGGCATCGCGCAAATCGTCATGCTGAGTGAGCTGGCGGTGAATCAGGCACTGGATAACGTTCAGCCGACGGCGTAAGTACGGCGGCGCATAAAAAATCCGATGCCCGTACAGGCATCGGATTTTTATTTCTGGCGGCCAAAGGTCAAATAGCAACCACGAAGCGGCCATTCAAACCGAAAGCGTCTTGCCATCCACCGGATCACCAATCGTCAGGAAATGCCCGCCCGCCACATGGTGCAGCGTGCGCAAACCATCCTGCCCGTCGAAATGCCAGCGCCCCTCACTGAACACGCGTTCGTCGGCATGGGCGGCGATGACTTCGGCTAGAAACAAATCGTACTGTTCGTGATTGCGCGGTTCGGGCAACAAGCGGCATTCGAGCCAGGCGACGCAACCGTCGAGCAATGGCGCGTCGACTTGTTCACCACTGAAGGTCTGCAAGCCATACGCCTGAAACTTGTCCTGCCCTTGGTTTTGAGTGATTTCCAGCCCCGACGTGTTACCGACGGTTTGCACAATGTCGGCCTGATTGGCGCACGGCACGTTGAGGACGAAGGTGCCGGAGGCTTCGAGCAATTGACGGGTCCAGGTGGACTTGTCGAGCACGACCGCGACTTTCGGCGGTTCGAAATCCAGCGGCATCGCCCACGCGGCGGCCATGATGTTGCGTTGGCCATCATGGGCTGCGCTGACCAGCACGGTCGGCCCGTGATTGAGCAATCGGTAGGCTTTGTTCAGGGGTACCGGGCGGCGGTGGGCGGCGCTCATGGGGATCTGCTCCGGGGAAAAGGAACAGATTGTAGCGCCAGCGCACAGAAAGCAGTGGCGATGAAACAACATGTGGGAGATTGCTCGCGAAGACGTCAGGCCTGTCGACATCAATACTGAATGTAACGGCCTCTTCGCGAGCAAGCTCGCCCACAGGTGGGAGGGTTAGTCCGATCAGTTGGACAATTGATTGGCAAACTGACCGACCGCATCGACCACTTTCTGCGCGCCGTCCTGGATTTCGACAATCACCGTGCCCGCCTCCGCCGCCAGCGCCAGCCCTTGTTCGGCCTGCAACTTACCGTCGGTCATCAGAGCGACGGCGTTGCGCGCCATGTCCTGGTTCTGCCGTACCACGCCGACGATTTCCTCGGTCGCCTGACTGGTACGTGAAGCCAGTTGTCGCACTTCATCGGCCACCACCGCAAAGCCGCGCCCCTGCTCCCCCGCACGGGCCGCTTCAATGGCGGCGTTGAGTGCCAGCAGGTTGGTCTGTTCGGCAATCCCGCTGATGGTTTTGACGATGGAGCCGATCACTTGCGATTGTTCGTTCAGTGCTTCGATGCCTTCGCTGGCTGTCTGCATGTGCCGCGACAAGTCACGCATCACATTCACCGCTTCGGTCACCACGGTGGTGCCACGCTGCGCAGTGCTGTCGGTTTGTTGCGAGGTGCTGTAGGCAATGCTGGCGGCGTCGGCGACGGCTTGTTCGCGGTTGACCTGCTCAGTGATCACCGTGGCGAATTTCACCACTTTGTACAGTTTGTTGTTGGCATCGACCACCGGGTTGTAGGAAGCCTCCAGCCAAACCGTACGACCATGGCTGTCGACCCGTTTGAAACGTTTGGCGACAAACTCACCGCTGTTCAGGCGATGCCAGAAGTTCTGATATTCGGCGCTGTTGTATTCCTCCGGAGTACAGAACATGCGGTGATGCTTGCCTTTGATCTGCGCCAGGCTGTAACCCATGCTGCTGAGGAAGCGCTCGTTGGCATTGAGTACGTTACCGTTGAGATCAAACTCGATCAGTGCCGTGGAACGTACCAGTGCGCCGATCAGGTTTTCGTGCTCGCGGGACGCTTCAATGGTGCGGGTCAGGTCGCTGGAGTAGATCGAGATGTGCCGGATCCGCCCATCGGAGGAGCGCACAGGCTGCACGATCGAACGCAACCAGGCCTCGTTGCCATTGCCACGCAACAGGCGCACGGCACCGGCGAAATGCTCGCCACGGGCCATGGCGTTCTTGAAGCGCTGGTGGAATTCGTCGGATTTGACGTGAGCCGGTACGATGTCTTCAATCGCGCGGCCAATCAGGTCGTGGCTCTTGTAGAGCATCTCATTGAGGAAGTTCTGGTTGACCGATTGAATCCGTCCGTCCGGTTCAAGGGTCAGCACCAGCATCTCGCTATCCAGACTTTCCTTCACTTGCTTAAGGCTGGAGAGTTCTTCACGAAGAGCAGCCAGCTCTTGCTTCAAGCGTTTGTTGAACATGGAAAGCACCGATGGATAGGTTGAGAGGCGGTGTACAGCCTAACCATCGGCCTTGGAACGCTTTTCTGAAGAGCGCTTGAGACTGCCCAGTCAAAAATACTTCATGCACGCCGAATCAGGCATTTCCCGCCACCTGACATTGGTCCGTGCGCGGCACCCCAGAGGCCTAAATACGCAGCGCTCAAAACGCTTTCCGCGCCCAATACCGCGCAGAACATGACGCAGATCGGCATCAGACCGACCAACCCCGATCAGCAGGCACGGTAGCGCCATCATCAGTTTCTCAGCGACCTCCAGGTCGTAACCCAACCGTCACATCCGCTTGCTAGCGTCCGGCAGAAACATACTGAAACATTTAAGCAAAACGGGCGCGATATGAACGACGAGACAAACGACAAAGACCCCTCCTCGCCAGAATCCGACAATCCCACCGACACCAGTCGCCGCCGCTTTCTCGGCGGCGTCGCGGTGCTGGGCGTTGGCGCAACACTGGCCGGGTGCAGTCATGCCGGCGATCAGCCTGGCAAACCGGCCGAACGCCCACTGTCCCCGGCTGAACTGGACAAGGCCCTGCGCGATCAAGTGAAAACAGTCGTGGTCATCTACGCCGAGAACCGTAGTTTCAATAACCTGTTCGGCGATTTCCCCGGCGTGGAAAAACCGTTGTCAGCGCTCAAGCCTGCCGATTATCAACAACGCGACCGCGACGGCAGTCTGCTGCAAACCCTGCCCCAGGTCTGGGGTGGCGTGTTGCAGGTCGGCCCGCAAACGCTGGATGGCGTGACCTACCCCAGCGCCACGCAGTTTCAGCAAAACCTGCCCAACGCACCGTTCGCCCTCAAAGGCCCGAACGGCGAGGACTTGCCGTTCGGGCTGGTGACTCGCGACTTGTGGCATGTGTTTTATCAGAACCAGATGCAGATCAACGGCGGCAAGAACGACGGTTTTGTGGCGTGGGCCGACTCCGGTGGCTTGACCATGGGCCACTATGCCCAAAGCCGTTATTCCCTGCGTCTGTGGGACGTCGCGCAGGAATTCGTGCTGTGCGACAACTTCTTTCAGGGTGCCTTCGGTGGTTCGTTCCTCAACCACCAGTATCTGATCAGCGCCACCGCACCGTTCTATCCGGACGCGGCCCACTCGGTGGCCAAGAGCCAAATCGCCGCCCTGCAAAGCGACGATCCGGCCGATCCGCGTCTCAAGCCGCTGGAGCAATCACCGGCCAGCGCCATGACCGGGCCACCGCAGTTCGGCCCGAGCGCATTGACGCCGGACGGTTTTGGCGTCAATACGCTTGCCCCGCCCTATTGGCCAACGTGGATTCGCGACCCGGAGCGCCCAGCGTACGCAAAAGCGGATCTGCCAAACGTCATGGTGCCCCAGACCCACGAACACATCGGCGACAAACTGTCGAAAAAGAACGTCGACTGGGCCTGGTACGCCGGGGCATGGCAGGCGACGCTGGAGCAATACAAGGACTCCGGTGGCATTCCAAAAATCCCCAACTTTCAGTATCACCACCAGCCGTTCAACTACTTCAAGCAGCAAGGCCCGCAAAACCCGGACGAGCGCAACAAACGCTTGCGCGATGCCGGTTTGGGCGACGAGTCGAGTACCAACAAGTTCTTCGCCGACGCCGAGGCCGGCAAGTTGCCGGCGGTGAGTTTCTATAAACCTCAAGGCAACCTGAACATGCACGCCGGTTATGCCGACGTGGCGTCCGGTGACCGGCACATCGTGCGTGCCCTGAAAGTGCTTCGCCAAAGCCCCCAGTGGAAAAACATGGTGGTTATCGTCACCGTCGATGAAAACGGTGGCTGGTGGGATCACGTTGCGCCGCCCAAGGGCGACCGCTGGGGGCCAGGTTCGCGGGTCCCCGCCCTCGTGGTGTCGCCGTTCGCGCGCAAGGGCACGGTGGATCACACGGTCTATGACACGGCGTCGATCCTGCGGCTGATCACCCGCGTCTTCCAACTGGAAACGCTCGACGGCCTCAAACAGCGTGACGACGCGATGATCGCCCGCGGTCAGGAACCCATGGGCGATTTGACCAACGCCCTGCACTTTCAGGCCTGAGTGCCAGTCCTGCAACACGCTGCAAAAAACTGCGGATGACGGCTTCTCTACATCACGCGACTGATCCAATATGAGGCGCCCCCGACTCTCGGGGAAACCACGCTGAAAAGGATCTGAGCATGTTCAAACTCGCAGGACTCACCCTCGCCGCGCTCACGCTGAGCGCGGCGGCCCACGCCGATGCCGACCTGAAACTGGGCAGCACCGAGCGCGTTACCCGCCTCTTCGCCTACCCCAACAATTGCAGCGTGATCTGCTTTCGCAATTGGTCGCTGGAGCAGACTGTCGCCCACTATTTGAGCCAAAGCGTGCAACGCGACGGTTATACCGATGCAAAAGTCTTGGTCAAAACCGATAACGGCCAGCTCTACGCCGAAATCACTGGGGTGCCAAAAGACTACGATAAACCGCTGTCAGCGCTGCTCGATGCTGGCGATCTGGCCTATACCGGCGCCAGCAAGCTCAACGCAGACGGCAAATGGGCCTATAGCTGGTACCTGTTCCTGCCGCTGGGCATGGCCCTGGAAAATCGCAAAAGTGTCGAGCTGCTGCACTTCCCGCCGGATTATTCACTGACTCAGGCACAGGACTATCTGCGCTCGAACACCACCGACCGCTGGGCAACGCTGTTGACGGTCAATGGCATTCCCGCCGATCAGACGCCGGCCTACCAGACCATCATCGACATCGCCCCGATCGCAGCGCCGTCCAACGCTGGCAGTGACCTGGAAGGCGTGTATGACTACTTCAAGGACTACCAGACCACACTGGTCAAGCAGTTCAGTCAGACCGCCAGCGGCACAACGCTGCCGATGGTCGCTTTCGGCGCTCCGGTGCGCAACTGGATCAAGCAGCAGTATGGGCCGACGGTTGGCGTGCTGGGGCTGGCGACCATCACCCCGAGCGCAGGCGTGAATGTGCCAGTGCTCGGTTCGAACCACCCGAGTTACATCTGGTACGCCGCCGATCCCAAGAGCTATACCGGCGATGATGCACAAGCCAAGGCTGACGCAGCAGGCCTTAAAGTCATGGGACAGGATTTGAGCGCCGCCTGCTGGCAGGCCGGGATGGGTAGCAAACCGGGGAGTAATCCACAGACCTTACTCAACAGTTGCACCCAGACCTGGCAGGTGACGCAGAAAGTCAAAACCTGCGAGTTGTTCTACACCTCGATCCGCGACATGACGCCGGAACAAGCCACTGCCCAGTGCGCTACCCCGCCGATCAAGGCGCAACTGCAACAGCTTAAAACCCCGCCTGCCGCCACCGTCCCCGCTCCGCACCTGTAACCACGCCCGTGCCATTCCCGCGTCAGTGATGACTGACGCGGGAAAGCGTCTTTATCGCCTGTCATATCTGACAGTAGACGGGCTATACCTTTCAAGACAATATTGGATCCAAATAGCCATGTTGCTGAGCCGGCAGGACGCCGGTGCAAGGGAGTCGCAATTTTTTCGGTCAAGGATGGTTATGAACACTCAAGCCCGCGCAAAACCCCGTCCACCTGATACCGAAGGCATCTACCCGTTTGCCGGGCTGCCCGTGCGTCTGGGTTTTCCATCCAGCGCCGACTACACCATCGTCCACGATGAACACGGCACGCCCACGGCAGTCGTCGCACGCCGTGAATTCATGCGTATCAGCCGAATGTGCCGGGTCTCGGGGCAATTGCTGCCCTACCGCTGCCGGCAAACCCGCCAACTGATGGAGGGCATCCACATTTACGACCCGCGCTTTTGCGGGCTACTGGAACACTCTTGCGACCCGAACGTGTTTCTGGACATGACTGAGTTATGGCTGTGGGCATTAAAAGATATCCACAGCGGCGAGCGGCTGACCATGGACCACGCCGCCACGGAAGACACACTGCCGCGCCAGTTCGCCTGCCACTGTGGTTCCCCACGTTGTCGCGGCTGGATCACGGGTTACAACGAACCACCCAACCGCGAAGGCCAGCACTTTTTGCAGCGCTGGCGAAATGCCCGCTCACGTTGATCAGCGGATTACAACGCGCCGATCGGACGTAAACGGTACTGCGGCGGCAACTGCTCGAAACCACTGATGGTCGTGTCCAGGCTTTTCCAGCGACCGTCCTTGATGCCGTAGATGCAACCGTGGATCGACAGGCTCTGCCCGCGATGCCAGGCATTCTGGACAATGCTGGTATGGCCGACGTTGGCGACTTGCTGGATCACGTTGAGTTCGCACAGGCGATCGACGCGCTCTTCTTCGGTCGGCAATTTCGCCAGCTCATCGCGCTTGTCGTAATACAGGTCGCGAATCGAACGCAGCCAGCCATCGATCAGGCCGAGCTGGCCATCCTGCATCGACGCCCGCACACCGCCGCAGCCGTAGTGGCCGGTGACAAGGATGTGTTTGACCTTGAGCACGTCGACCGCGTACTGGATCACCGACAGACAGTTGAGATCGGTGTGCAGCACCACGTTGGCCACGTTGCGGTGAACGAACAGGTCCCCCGGCAGCATGCCGACGATTTCATTGGCCGGTACTCGTGCGTCGGAGCAGCCGATCCAAAGATATTCAGGCGTTTGCTGGCGCGCCAGTTTGGCGAAGAAATCCGGGTCTTCCTTGGTGATCGCGTCAGCCCAACGCTCGTTGTTATCAATCAGATTCTGTAAGTCGTGCATGCTGTAAGGCCTCAAGAAAGATGCGCAGGTATGACAGACGACCGTCCGTCGAGGTCACGGATACGCGATAGATAACGCGGGAGTATTTTCTTGGAATTTCTCCCGTGCCCGGTGTGTCCACCCAGTAAGGCCCACAGTATGAGGAATTGCCATGACTGATTCACGACGCCCTTTTGACGCGGTGCAACCGGAACCCATCGATGATAACGAAGACCGCATGGGTTCGGTGCATGAACTGGATTTCGACGACGAGCAGCCCAGCGCGAAGATTGGTGAGGCGTTGCCCGAGCGCGAACGCCAGCAACTGATGCCAGAGGACCGCGTGCGTGAAGCCGGCATGACGGGCGCTTCAGTCGCTGATCATGAACCGACAGACGATGACATGAACCCGGAAACACTCATCCACGAGGACGGTGCCCGGGACGCCGACGAAATGGGCGAGGATCATCAGGCTGACTGGGATTTGAGCGTCGTTGATGAGGACGATATCGGTGGCGGCAATGGCCTGGATGAGGCGGAACTGGCGCGGCGTGATCCGCTGGACGGCAACCGCTGATCGGTGGCGTCTGACAGAACGCCTTCGCGAGCAAGCCCGCTCCCACACTCAAATGCTTATTCCTGTGGGAGCGGGCTTGCTCGCGAAGCTTTTAAAAAAGATCAGTCAACCAGAGTGCAGGCCATGACCACAGCATCTTCACGCCCGCCCACCGCCGGGTAGTAATCCCGACGCCGGCCAATCTCATTGAAGCCGTAGCGCTCATACAGCCTGAACGCCGACCGATTACTGTCGCGCACTTCCAGGAAGCATTCTCGGGCAGACGCCGCATACGCCCGCGACATCAGGTACTCAAGCAACGCAAGGCCCAGCCCGCGGCCCTGATTCTCCGGTTTGACCGTGATGTTCAGCAGATGCGCCTCATCCAGAATGATCTGCACCACCCCATGACCGACCTGTTGCTGACCTTCGAACATCAGCCAGATCTGGTATTTGCCCAGGCCATCGAGAAAAATCCCGCGGGTCCACGGATGGCTGTAGGCCGCGAACTCTATCTTCAGCACAGCATCCAGGTCCGCCTCGATCATCGGGCGGAACGTTACAGCGTCACTCATTCGATTCTTTCCAGCGCGCCATCAGCCGACGCATGGCTTGCCAAACAGCGGCCTTGCGCTGTGGCTCTTCCATTAATAATTCCAGACCCGGAATGGCCCAGGCCGAGCCCAGACCTTCGATCTGCAATTCACGATTGAACGCTTCGGCGTCCGCTTCACCGGCAAAACGCACCGCCGGCAGGCCGATCAGCCACAGGCAGGCACACGGCGCTGCTTCCATTTGCACCGAGAGGAAACCCTGCACAAAGTCACGCGCCGCGTCCGGGCCCTGATCCAGGGTGCCGCGGTTCAACCACGGCCAGCGTACCGGCTCGCCGACGATCTGCGGCGCATCCGGCAGCCCGGCAGCGCGCAGCATGTCTTTAAGCAGCAGATACGCAGGGTCGCGACTCTGGAACGGCTCCCCTGTGGGTAACTCCACCAACAGCAGGCAGCGACCGGCACGCAGCAATTGCAGGGCGAAACGCGGTGGCGGAACCGGCGCCGGTTTGGCGACCACCGGGGTGTCGTCGACCTCTTCCACCGGTTTGGCATTGGTTCGGGTGCTCGCCAGTGAAGGGCGCGGCACTTCGATTTTCGGCCGTTCGGTGGGGCGCACGGCCGGTTGCACCGGGGCTTCGGCCTCTGGAGCCAGCACCACCGACACCTCAATCTCAGGCTCGGGCATGTCCAGCAGCTCGGGGCGCGAGGGGGCGGCGAAAGGCAGTTCGGTGCGCGGCAGCCAGTTGACCACCTGCATGGCGTTCAAATAGGCGCGGCGGCGGGACTCGATAAGCAAGGGTCGGCCACTTGTGGATAACTGAAAGTGTGCCGATTCTACCGCCCTTCGCTCAAGATCGCTTGCTGTTGATCGATAGCCTTGGCCTGAGCTCTCTACCTTCGAAAATGCGACAGCCCGTCCCGAGAGTGAATCGCATCCTTCGTGATGCAGTACAATCGCGGCTTTTAATCGCCAACCAGCCGGCCATTCCGATGATCGAACCCAAGCGCGTCTTGCGCGCCCTCGCTGAACACTGGGCACTTCTGGAGCCACTGTGCGAGCACTTCGACCAAGGCACCCTGAGCCTCAACGAACTGCGCACGCAACTGGCCGCCCAACAACTGGACAGCACGCCGCAGGACATTACCAGCCTGCTCGACGTGTGGATTCGCCTCGACATTCTGGTGCCTGTGGCGAAAAGCCCGAATCGTTTCGAGCTCAACGCACAGATTCACGACTTTCTCGCCTACCTGCGCCGTGAGCACCGTCTGGGCCTGTGCCTGGAGATCGAAGCCTATCTGCGTCACCTCGAACGTCTGGCCGGTTACATCCAGGACGCGTTCGACATCCGTGATGGCAACGACCTCGCCCGCCAATTGCGCTTGCTCGACATGCGCGTGCGCGACGTCCTGAAAAAACTCGATAACGACGAGCAAGCGCTGGTGGCCGTGGCCGAACGAGCCAAAACCAGCGATCGTCAGATTCCGTTGCGTCAGCGTTATGCCGAAGTATTGGCAACGTGGGACGAATACGTCGAGCCGATGATCGACCTGGTGAACGCCGACGGCGCCTTCGAACAAGGCGTGCGCAAGGTCGAAACCGTGTTGCTGAAGATGCTCAGCGAACAGCAGCGCCTCGGCCATCTGGTCGACGACGATATGCTGCTGCGCACCCACGCGCGCATCCTCGAAATGCAGACCAGCGCCCAGTTGACCCTGCGTCATGCCCGGGAACTGCTGCTGCCGTTGCGTGAAGAAGCCCGTCGACATAACGCCGTGACCCGTGGTGCCGCGCTGGCCCTGGCGGCCATTCGCCGTAAAGGCATCGACGCTGTGCCGCAAGCCGCGATGCCGCTGTTCACCCGCCCGCAAAGCACCTTCCTCGGCAGCGCCAGTCAGGTCGAAGCCTACGTCTATGCGTTGGCGCGTTTCGAGCCAAAACCGGCGCGTTTCCCCAAGGCACACAAGACCCAGAAAGGCGAAGCCCCACGCGCGCCCCGCACCGTGCGCGAGATGGTCGACCGCTGCGAAGAAGCCTTGCCGATGCCGGATCTGATGACCTGGCTGCTGGAGCAGGAGCCGGACGGCGCCACCGACGAATTGCTCTACTGGTTCTCGCGTCTGTCGCGGGAAAAACGCTTCAAGCGCGAGCGTCTGGAACGCCGCGAATACCACACTCACGAGCACCAGGTCAGCCTGCGCTCCTTCGCCCTGCTCTCGGCCCGCGACCCCGCCGCCGAGGATTCTGCGAGCATCCCCAATGCATCTTGATCTCTCCGAACTGTCCCAACTGGCGCCGATCTTCCGCGAACTGTTCAAGGGCTACCACGTCAGCCGCCGCGACCCGGAACTGTACGCACAACTGTCGAACTTCCAGGACCAGTACCGCACGCTGTTCAAGGCGCTGGGCTTTGAACTGGTCTGCGACACCCGTGGTTTCTACTACTTTGTGCCGGACATGGCCGCTGCGGCGGTGAACAAGACGGCTCAGCGTCTGGCGCTGTTCACCTTCATCCTCGTCGAGCATCTGGCCGATCAGGGCCGCGACCCGATTGCCGTGCTCGACGGCGGCAGCCTTGGCCGCGAAGAGTTGCCGTCGCTGCTGGAAAAATACCGCGACCTGTTCATTCAGGCTGAAGTGCAGACGGTTGAAGAGCTGGAAGAAAAAATCATGCGCCGCATGACTCAGCTCGGTTTCGCCGGCGAAGAAAACGGCGTCTATCGCTTCCTGCCACCGATGCACCGGTTCCTCGATGTGTGCCTGTCGGTGCAGCAAGACCGCGATCTGGCGGCCAGCGTACACAGCGTATTGCCGCTGCCAGCGCCGGTGCTGATCGACGAAGCCGCCGAAGCCAAACTGCTGGAAACCGACGACCCGCTCGATCTCAGCGAATTTGACGAAGAAAGCGAAGAAGACGCACTGGCCCGTGCCATTGCCGAAGAACAGGAGTCCGACGCATGAGCCAGGAACGCTACGGCATCCGCCGCTTTGCCCTTTTGAACACCGCCGGTTACAGCCTCGGCCTGTTTCCGCTGGAAGAACCGCTGTCGGTCTATGGCGCGAACAACCTCGGTAAATCCGCGTCGATCAACGCCTTGCAGTTCCCGATTCTGGCGCGCATGTCGGACATGAGTTTCGGCAAGTACAGCCTGGAGCAATCGCGCCGCTTCTACTTCGCCTCTGACACCAGCTACATCCTCGTCGAAGTGAACCTGCCCCACGGCCCACACGTCATCGGCGTCGTCGGTCGTGGCCCGGGCGGCGGTTTCGGTCATCAGTTCTTTGCCTACGCCGGCAAGCTCGATCTGGCCCATTACCAGAAAGACGACACCTGCCTGCGCCAGAAGGAGCTGTTCAGCAACCTTGAGCGCGAGGGCCTGAAAGCCTACGAACTCAAACCCGATGAACTGCGCCGCTTGCTGGTCGGCGGTCACACGTCGATCCCGCTGGACCTGACCCTGATCCCGCTGCGTTCCACCAGCGAGCAGAGCCTGAAGACCTTCCGCGCCCTGTTCATCAACTTGCTGCACATGCGCGAAATCACCGCGGCCAAACTCAAGCAACTGTTCCTCGACGCGTTTGAACACAGCCTGCGTTCCGGCAGCGTCGATTACATCGCGGCGTGCGAAGAAGCGTTCCGCGATGTACGCCGCATGGAACAGGACTACAACTCGCTGGTCGCCGCTGGCCCATTGGTCGAAGCCTTGGCCAACGGCGTGAAACAGCGCGACGTACTGCGCGGCAAACTGCATCGCCTGTCGCCGCTGCTCGACTCGTTGCTCGGCACCTGGTCGGACTACGCCAGTGCGCGCAAAGAAGAACTGACTATTCAGGCCGACCACTACCGTGGCGAGCAGGACAGCCTGCAAAACGATCAGCGCGGCGGCACCCAGGAGCTGATGCGTCTGGAACGGGAGATTTCCGGCATCCAGCGCTGGCTCGGCGAGCTGTCGGTGCTCAAGAATCGCTTTGCCCTGGTCGACGACGTCAAAGTGCTGGAGCAGCAACTGCTCGCGGCCAAAGACGCTCACGATGAACTCGCCGGAGCCTTGGCGCAATCGCGTCAGTTCAGTGCCGAGGATCTGGAAGAGCGTCTGCGCGATCTGGAAAAACGCCTGAAGTCGGTGAAGCAGCAACTCGATCACGCCGACAACAACAGCTATGCGCGCCTGCGCGAAGAATTCTCGCAGCAGGACGTCGAGCGCTTGATGCGCCTGTTCAACAGCGCACTGTTCAGCCTGCCGCTGGGCGAACACGGCATCACCCTCGACGAGGATGGCGAGTGGGTCAAATCGGTTGAGCTGATCCTTGATGGCTTCAAGGGCGAGCGTTTCGAAGTGCCGGGGCTGTCGATCGACATCTCGCACATCGAGCCACCGGCCCTGCAGGCACTGGCCGACCGTGCCGCGCTGCGCGATCAGAAAGAGCGTCTGGAAAAAGAGCTCAAGCAACTCAAGACTCAACAGGCTGTAGCCGCCGACCGCGCCGCGAGCAAGACCCAGACCGAAGCGCTGTACCAGCAAGTGCTGGACGCGCAGAAAGCCCTGGAAGACTTCCGTCGCACTCAGACGCTGAGCGCCGAAGAAGGCGACAAGCTCGAACAACTGGCACAGATGGAAGGCGCGCAGGATGAACTGAAGCGCTCCAGCGATGCGTTCACCGAGCGCGTCCAGCAACTGTCGGCCAAGCTGCAATTGGTGGGCCGGCAGATCGCTGACATGGAAGCCAAGCAACGCACCCTCGACGACGCCCTGCGTCGCCGTCAGTTGCTACCGGCGGACTTGCCGTTCGGTACGCCGTTCATGGATCCGGTCGACGATTCGATGGACAACCTGTTGCCGCTGCTCAACGACTATCAGGACAGTTGGCAGGGCCTGCTGCGCGCCGATGGCCAGATCGAAGCGCTGTACGCACAAGTGCGCCTCAAAGGCGTGGCCAAGTTCGACAGCGAAGACGACATGGAACGACGTCTGTCGCTGCTGATCAACGCTTACGCGCACCGTACCGACGAAGCCTTGACCCTGGGCAAGGCCCGTCGCGCGGCGGTCACCGACATCGCCCGGACCCTGCGCAACATCCGCAGCGACTACGACAGCCTCGAACATCAACTGGCACTGTTCAACCGCGAGATCAACAAGCGTCAGGTCTCCAACCTGCAGAGTTTCCGCATTGTGCTGGCGCCGAACAAGGAAGCGCTCAAGCACATCGACCAGATCATCCACAGCGCCGGTCAGTACGAAGAAGGCGAAACGCTGTCGGTGTTCGACTTGAGCCAAAGCGCCGAGCAGGACAACAAGAACGAAGAGGCCAAGGAATACCTGGCGCGGCTGGTGGCGGCGAACCACAACCAGCTCGGCCTCAAGGATTTGTTCGAACTGGCGTTCGAGATCACCAAGGTCAACGGTCAGCCGGTGATCCACACCGACATCGACGGCGCGGCCTCCAACGGCACCACCATGACCATCAAGGCGCTGACCAACATGTACTTGTTGCTGCACTTGATGGATCGTGACCTGGCCGGTCGCGTGCGCCTGCCGTACTACCTCGACGAGGCGGCGGACATCGACGAGAAGAACCAGGCCGCCCTGCTGGAAACCAGTCTGCAACTGGGCTTCGTGCCGATTCTGGCGAGTGTGAAGCCGCAAGTCTGCGCCAGTGTCGCCATCGACCTGGAAGGCGGCAGCGGCCCGGCCGGTATCTACATCGACGAAGCGGACTGGAAGTACATCCGACGTCACGATGTGGTGAAGGCGACCCTCAATGTTGAAGCCGATGAACCGCAGATGGATGCGGTTTGATCGGCCTTAGCACCAGGCAATAAAAAGGGCCGCGATCTGTTTGGATCGCGGCCCTTTTTTATGGCTTGGGGTTTGTAGTGACTGTCAGGCAAGACGCCAGATCAAATCCTGATCACTTACCGAGCGAAATCTTCGGCGCCCAGGTCAGCCACTCATCCTCAAACTTGTCGAACAACGGGAACGTCTGCTCAGGACGCGCCGGATTGCCCATCCGCTCACCGTCCGGTGTGGCGAAAGCAATCCCGCCCTGAATCACCGTCTCAAGCGACTCCGTGCGTACCGTCACACCTTTGAACAAGCCGATATCGAAGCCCACCCCGCTGGTGTTCCAGAATCGACTGCCGCTGCGCACCAGAGGCGCATACTTTGGCTCAATCAGAATGTGTACCAAGACCCGGTCGGCCGTCTGACCCAGCTCGTAACCCGTGACCTTACCCACAGTGATTTCACGATAGGTCACCGGCACACCAGGCTTGAGTGAACCTCGGCGAGCAGCACTCAACACCAGACTCAGACCCGCCTCTTGCTTGGTCACCTGCGGTGGATCGGCCAGTGCAACGAAGTTTTTCTGCGGGCCAAGGTTCTTCGCGGCCGGTTGCACTTCGATGTATTGGCCCGTGACCAGGGTTTCCAGATTGGATGTTTTGATCAGACCCAGTTCAGGTTTTACCACCCAGAACTGACTACCGACGCGGGCGATCTTCTCTGGCACTTCGGTGATTCGCGCGGTCAGGATAACGGCTTGCAGATCGTCGGTCAGATCAACGCTTTCGATTTTTCCGACATCCAGCCCCTTGAAGCGAACCGGTGTCCCACTGCGCAAACCATCAGCGCGCTCGACCTTGATCGTCACCACGGCGCCTTTCTGATTGGCTTCATCATGATTGGCGAACAGACGGAAGCGCGGAATACGTTTGTGCAACGGTGCTTTGGCCACTGGCGTTTCAAAGGCGATGCCACCGGCCATCAAGCTTTGCAACGATTCACTTTTAACCTGAATCCCCCCGGTCAAGCCGCCCGTCAGCGTAATGCCACTGGCGTTCCAGAACCGGGTCGAGGCGTTGACCAGATTTTCGTACTCCTTCTCGATGTGAACACCGATCACCAGTTGCTTCCTGGTTCTGGAGAACTGATAACTCTGTACTGAACCGACCTTGACCTGTTTATACAGAATCGGGCTACCGACCTCGATCGAGCCCAGGGTATCGGTAAAGAGCACCAAGTGCAGGCCCGGTGAACGCAGATCCAGCGGTGGCGCTTTCGGCCGAGCCTCGAACTCACGTTTCGGTGTACCGCCCTTGTCGCCCGGGCGCACGGCGATGTAGTTACCTTTCACCAGCGCTTCAAGCCCGGTTATACCCGCCAGGGAAATCGACGGTTTAACCACCCAGAATTGAGTGCCCTCCACCAGATAGTCTTCGGCCAGCGGATCCAGCGTCAGCTCCGCGGTGGCACTGGACAGATCCGGGTCGATTTTCAACGCTTTCAGATTGCCAACCTGGATGCCTTTGTACATAACCGGCGTGCGTCCAGCCTGCAGGCCTTCGAAGTCACTGAGTTTGACCTTGACCCGGAGCCCGGCGGCTGCCGCATCGAAATCCTCATAGAGACGGAACGGCAGGCTTGGGTCAGTCGGCGGACTGTCCTTGCGGTTCTCCGGTGTGGCGAAGGCAATACCGCCAGCGACAATGCTGGCCAGCGATTCGCTGCGCACTTTCACCCCAGACAGATTGGCGTCGATGCTGATGCCGCTGGCGTTCCAGAAACGCGTGTGTTTGCGCACCAGTTTGGCGTAAGTCGGCTCGATAAAGACTTTGAGTTCGACGGTACTTTGATCTTCCGAGAGCAGGTAGCTTTTGACCTGACCGACCTTGATCTGCTTATAGAACACTGGGCTGCCGCGGTTCAGCGAACCGAGTCGATCAGCCTTGATGGTCAGATGCAAACCGGGCTTGGCGTCAGACAGCGGAGGCTCTTCGGGCAGCGCCTTGAACTTGCGTTCAGGCTCGCCTTCGCCGGGACTGATCGCGACGTAGTTACCTGAGACCAGCGTTTCCAGGCCGGTGATACCGGCCAGCGTTACGCTCGGCTTGACCAACCAGAAGCGGGTGCTGGTCTTGAGGTATTGCTCAACATCCTTGTTCATCTCGATCGTGGCGATCACGCCTTTGGAGTTGCCTTCATCGTCAAGCTTGAGGGCCTTGACCTTACCAACCGACATGCCTTTGTACATGACCTCGGTCTTGTTGGCCTGGATGCCTTCACCGCTTTCGAAACGCACCTGAATCTCGATGCCGGTTTCGGAGTAGGCACGCCAGCCAAGCCAGCCGCCGATGATCAGGGCGATCAGAGGCAACACCCAAATGGCAGACCAGTTCGAAGCCGGCCGGGTTTTTGCTACAGGCAAATCAGTCATGGTCGTCGTCCGACTCCGTGTTATCCCAAATCAGTCGGGGATCGAAAGTTACTGCCGCAAGCATCGTCAGAATCACCACTGTGGCGAAAGCGATGGCGCCAAGATTGGCTTCGACACTGGCAAGCCGGCCGAAGTTGACGACCGCCACGAGAATGGCGATCACAAAAATATCGAGCATCGACCAGCGGCCAATGAACTCGATGAAACGGTACATCCAGATACGCTGGCGCGCTGACAACGGCTGACGTCGTTGCACCGAAAACAGAAGCAATGCAATGCCGACCAGTTTGAAGGTCGGCACCACAATACTGGCGATGAACACCACCGCAGCGATCGGAATCATTCCGTGCTGCACCAACTGAATCACGCCCGACATGATGGTGCTCGGATCACCCTGCCCCAAAGAACTGACAGTCATGATCGGCAACACATTTGCGGGGATATAGATAATCGCGGCCGTGATCAACAAAGCCCAGGTTCGGGCCAGACTGTTCGGCCGACGAGCATGAACCCGCGCGCCGCAGCGGGTGCAGGTTTGCTCATTGGTGTCCGCCTCTTGCCTGTTCAACTCATGGCATTCGGTGCAAATCAGAATGCCTGCATCAATCGCCCGCATGAGCATCCTCTCCAGATAACGCCTGCCAGATCTGATGCGGTGACATCACCACTTCCAGCCAGACCTGTACCAACAACAAAGCAATGAAACACACCAGGCCGAGGCCAACGGTGATGGCCGCCATATCCGCCAGTTTGACGATCGCCACCAGTACGCCCATGAGGTAAACCTCGAGCATTCCCCAGTCTCTGAGGTGATGATAAATGCGGTAGAGCAGCAAGCCGTAACTGCGACCGACATTGAAGCGGATCGTCAGCAATACCATCAACTGGCACAGTAACTTGAGTAACGGAATTGCCATGCTGCACAGGAAGACAACAAATGATACGCCCTGCATGTCGGTCTCGAACAGACCGACTACGCCACTCCAAACGGTGTCGTTAGACGACTGCCCGAGTAGATTGAGCTGCATGATGGGTAAAAAGTTCGCGGGTATGTAGAGCAACAGTGCAGCGATGACCAAGGCAAGGCTGCGCTGCACCACGTTATGGCGGTGGGCGTATAGCTCGTAACCGCAGCGTGGGCAGAGCGCTTTCTCGCCGTGAGCAAGTCTTGGCTTACGCATCAGCAGGTCGCACTCGTGACAGGCCACCAAGTCTTCCAGCGGTAAATCTGACAGCCCGCAAGCGTCAACCGACTCTGACATAAAGGCTCTGGCTCCGAAAAAGGTGGGGCTATTCTAGTGTTCTGATATGAAAATAACTGTGCAATTTTGTTCGCTGCCTAAGCAAAAACTTTCCTGCGGGCAAAACAAAACCCCAACTGCTTTCGCAATTGGGGTTTCGGAATTTAATCTTGACGATGACCTACTCTCACATGGGGAAACCCCACACTACCATCGGCGATGCATCGTTTCA
>NZ_CAXAPN010000059.1:0-18698 GCF_963971015.1 Pseudomonas sp. RA_15y_Pfl2_54 | reverse complement strand
CATCCCGAACTCAGCAGTGAAACGATGCATCGCCGATGGTAGTGTGGGGTTTCCCCATGTGAGAGTAGGTCATCGTCAAGATTAAATTCCGAAACCCCAATTGCGAAAGCAGTTGGGGTTTTGTTTTAGTAGAAGTACCCATTTTTGCTGGCTCGTTACCGTGTTGACGGGCCAGATACAGAATTTCTTGACGACCATAGAGCGTTGGAACCACCTGATCCCATCCCGAACTCAGCAGTGAAACGATGCATCGCCGATGGTAGTGTGGGGTTTCCCCATGTGAGAGTAGGTCATCGTCAAGATTGAATTCCGAGACCCCTGTCTGCTAACGCAGTCAGGGGTTTTCTCGTTCAGGGCTTACTGCTTTATGAGCCTTGCTGATGTATCGAACCTGCCATTTGCGCCACCTGGTATAACGCTAGTCACTGGCGCCCCCCCCCAATCAAAACACCGAACACTGCAATCATCATTTGTTCAGTGTGCCTGGCGCTCGAGTAGTGGTCAGAAAACCTTCCGCGACACAGGCTCTGGATCACCGTTCGGCGGGAATCTGGCAGAAGTGACGTCCATTTCGTGCAAAGCCCTAAGATTTCTGCGAAACGTGCCGACAGACTGGTGAGACATGCGTGCACCAAAGTAGAGCAGACAGTAGAACGCTGCTTACGCTGTTACATGGAATGTTGCATCCCGGAACGCATCCCCACATTTGTCATAAGAAGTCCCATGAAATGAATCTCAAGTTCAGCCATAAAATCCTGCTGGCCGCCTCGGGCGTCGTGGTCCTGGCGTTCGCGCTGTTCACCCTCTATAACGACTATCTTCAGCGAAATACCATTCGCCAGAACCTGCAGTCTTCCGTGCAGCAAGCGGGCGATCTGACTGCCAGCAGCGTGCAGAACTGGATGAGCGGGCGGATTCTGGTTCTGGAGAACCTCGCGCAGAACGTTGCCCATCAGGGCAAGGACGCTGATTTTCCGGGGCTGGTTGATCAACCAGCCTTCACCTCTAACTTCCAGTTCACCTATGTCGGTCAGGCCAACGGTGTGTTCACTCAACGCCCTGACGCGAAGATGCCGGACAGTTACGATCCGCGGCAGCGCCCCTGGTACAAGCAAGCAGTGGTCGCCGACAAAACCATGCTGACGCCGCCCTATATGGCCGCCGTCGGCGGTCTGGTGGTGACCATCGCCATGCCGGTGAAAAAGAACGGTGAACTGCTCGGCGTGGTCGGTGGTGACCTGAGTCTGGAAACCTTGGTGAAGATCATCAACTCGGTGGACTTCGGTGGTTTGGGTCATGCGTTCCTGGTCAGCGCCGACGGTCAGGTGATCGTCAGCCCGGACAAAGATCAGGTGATGAAGAACCTCAAGGACATCTACCCCAACTCCAGCGTGCGCATCGAGAAGGGCAACCAGAACGTGGTGCTCAACGGCCAGGAACGCATCCTGTCGTTCACCCCGGTCAATGATCTGCCGAATGCCGAGTGGTACATCGGTCTGTCGATCGATCACGACAAAGCCTACGCCGCACTCAGCCAGTTCCGTACTTCGGCGTTGATCGCGATGTTCGTTGCCGTGGGTGCCATTGCTCTTCTGCTGAGCCTTTTGATCAACGTGTTGATGCGCCCGCTGACCACCATGGGCCGTGCAATGCAGGACATCGCCCAGGGCGAAGGCGATTTGACCCGGCGTCTGGTGGTCGAGAGCAAAGATGAATTCGGTGAACTGGGCAGTGCCTTCAACCAGTTCGTGGAGCGGATTCACGCGTCGATTTCCGAAGTGTCTTCGGCCACTCGCCATGTGCATGATCTGTCGCAACGGGTGATGGCATCGTCCAATGCCTCGATCGTCGGCTCCGATGAGCAGAGTGCGCGTACCAACAGCGTGGCCGCGGCGATTAACGAGTTGGGCGCCGCCACGCAGGAAATCGCGCGTAACGCCGCCGACGCCTCGCAGCACGCCAGCGGTGCCAGCGAGCAGGCTGATGATGGCCGTCAAGTGGTGGAGCAAACCATTCTGGCAATGACAGAGTTGTCGCAGAAGATCAGCCTGTCGTGCACTCAGATCGAAACCCTGAATGCCAGCACCGACAACATCGGCCACATCCTCGATGTGATCAAAGGCATCTCGCAACAGACTAATTTGCTGGCGCTCAATGCCGCCATCGAAGCGGCGCGTGCCGGTGAAGCCGGTCGTGGTTTTGCGGTAGTGGCGGACGAAGTGCGTAACCTTGCCCATCGCACCCAGGAATCGGCGGAAGAGATCCACAAGATGATCACTTCCCTGCAGGTCGGTTCGCGTGAAGCGGTGAGCACCATGAACGCCAGTCAGGCGTCCAGCGAGCAGAGTGTTGAAGTGGCCAACCAGGCCGGTCTGCGCCTGGTCAGCGTCACCCAGCGTATCGGTGAAATCGACGGTATGAACCAGTCAGTGGCCGCCGCCACCGAAGAGCAGACCGCGGTGGTGGAAACCCTCAACGTCGACGTTAACCAGATCAACCTGTTGAATCAGCAGAGCGTGGCCAACCTCAACGAGACGTTGAAGGATTGTGATGCGTTGTCGCAGCAGGCGAACCGGTTGAAGCAGTTGGTCGACAGTTTCAAAATCTGACCTGAAGTCAGATCGCGTTATCGTTCTTCGCGAGCAAGCCCGCTTCCACAGTTTTTGGCGCACACAATATTTGTGTAAGACCAAGATCCTGTGGACGCGGGCTTGCTCGCGATAGCGGTAGTTCAGTCACCGCTAAACCAAAGCCTTAAACAAACAGCTTCAAAACATTCCCCATCGCATCATCGGCAAACCCCTGCACAAACTCCTTGAACCCCGGCAGGGCTTCGGCCCCCCCACTGGCAGGCTCGGCAATGATCGTCCAGGTCGCCCGCGACTTGCCTTCGCCCAGCGATTCCACATTCATCGCTGCCCACAGATTGGCCACGCCCAAGGTGTTGTAGATCGTCGTCCAGGTCATGCACCGTGCCTGTTCATCGCGGGAGTTGAGTTGTTCAACCACCACGTTGCCATCCTTGAAGCATTTCTTGCGCAGCGAAGCCACGCCCTCGCCGGTCATTTCGATGTGCGACAGCGCCGGAATGAACCGGTCGAAACCGCCGAAGTTGCCGACCACCGCCCAGACGTGTGCAGCGTCGGCCGGCACTTCCACTGAAGAGACGACGTGGCAGCCGTGCGGGTTTTTGATCAGGGTGTCCGGTTGCAGAGTGCTCATGGTGTTGCTCCTTTTTGATGAACTAGATGAAGTTGATTTCTTTCAGGTAATCGCAGCCGCGACGCAGCAGCGCCGGGGATTTTTCCGGGTAGTGCGCGCCCATTTGCTGCACACCGGCCTCGGCGTTGGCATGGCCGATCAGGGAGATGTCGCCGATGTCTTCCTCGAAGCCGTTGAGGTAGAAACCGAGCACACCGAACAGCGCGTTGTCGGCATCGACTCGCCCCAGTTGCTGCTGCCAGTCCGCGACGCTGACCAGCGAGAACTCATTGCCGGTTTCGCGAAACGAATCGACATAGGCGTCCCAGCTCAAAGGCTCGGGGTTGTGCAGGTTGAACACCGCGCGCTGCGCCGAATAACGGCTGGCGTGGAAGGCGATGAAACGGGCGAGAAAGTCCACCGGCATCAAGTCGAAATTCAGCGCGAAGGCCGGCACCTGACCGAGTTGGAGTGAGCCTTTGAGCATCAGCATCAAGCGGTTTTTGTGCGGCTGGCAGACACCGCTCAGGCTGTTGAAACTGATATTGCCGGGGCGATACAGATTGACCTGAACCCCGAGCGTGCGCGCCCGTTCGAGGATACGTTCACCGACCCATTTCGACAGGTTGTAGCCGTTGCGAATGTAGATCGGTGGCGTTGGCGCGGCGGGCAGTTCCAGGACCCGGCCGGCGTCATCGACCGTGCTTGAGGCCGACAGCGTCGAGACGAAATTGAAGATTTTTTTGCTGCGCCCCTCACACAGGCGCAGCAAGGCGAAAATCGGCTCGACGTTGTCCGCCGCCAGCGACTCGTAATCGAGTACGTGATTGACGTTGGCGGCGTTGTGCACCAGTGCGCCGAACTCGCGATCAAGGCGTTGATAATCGTCGTCAGCCAATCCCAGTTGCGGTCGAGAGATATCTGCCGCGTAGACGCGCACTCGACTCAGATCCAGGTGTTCGAGACGGTTCTCGCGCAACGATTGTGCAAAGCGCTGCTCCGCCGTTAACCCGCCGCCATCACGCACCAGACACGCCACTTCGCTCGCGCCCCAACCGAGCAGCGCCTCGACAATATGTACGCCGACGAAACTGTTGGCGCCGGTGACGATCACCTTGTGCACATCGCCCATGCGGCTGATCGGCAATGGCTCGATCTCCAGCGCTCGTTCGGCATCGGCCATGGCCAGAGCGCTGAGCACGGTGCTGGCATCGCTGCCACGCACCAGCGTCGCCAGTTTGATGATGGTTGGCCGTTCGATGAAGCGGTTGATCGAGATGCTGCGGCCGAACTCCTCACGCAAGCGCAGCAACATCCGCGAAAGCAAAATCGAGTGCCCACCGAGATTGAAGAAGCTTTCGTCGGTGCAAATATCACCGGGCGGCAGCTCCAGCAGTTGCGCCCAGATCTCCAGCAGCAGGGCTTCGTCGGCATTCGCCGGCAGGCATTTCGGGCCGCTGTCCTGGACGCTCACCGGCAGATCGAGCAGCGCTTTGCGGTCGACCTTGCCGTTGCTGGCGAACGGCATGCTCGGCAGCTCAGTCCACGCCACCGGTTGCATGTAGTCGGGCAGAAACTGCTGGGCGTGGGCCTTCAGCGCTTCACGTGCGGCGTCCGATTGAGGCTGGGCGAGAAACGCCAGAATCCGCCGCTGACTGTCGATCACCACGGCGATTTGTCGGTACAGCTGACTCTCGCGCAGGCAACGTTCGATCTCTTCCGGCTCGACCCGGAAACCGCGGATCTTCACTTGATTGTCGCGCCGCCCGCACATCTCGATACCGTGCTCGCCCCACTTGGCCATGTCGCCGCTGCGGTAGGCGCGCAACGGCTGGCCATCCGGCAGATTCAGGGTCAAGTAGCGCTCGGCAGTCTGCTCTGGATTGTTCAGGTAACCGAGGCAGACGCCGGGACCGACGATGAACAGTTCGCCCACGGTGTGCTCGGCCACCGGTTGCAGATCGTCATCAAGAATCAGCACTTGGCTATTGGCGATCGGTGCGCCGAGGGTTCGATTGCTGTCGCCGGGTTTGAGCTGGCGAGCGGTGATCAGCACGGTGGCTTCGGTGGGGCCATAGAGATTGTGCAGTGTGCCCTGGCGGGTCAGTTGCTCGATGACGAACGGCTCACAGACATCGCCGCCGGTCATCACCTGCTGCACGCTTTGCAGTTGCTCCAGCGGCAGGATGCTCAGTAGCGCCGGCGGCAGAAACGCGTGGGTCAGTTGCCGACGACGGATGAGTGCGACCAGTTGCAGCGGATCACGCCGTTGCGTGTCATTGGGCACCACCAGTTCGGCGCCTTCGAGCAGGGTCGGGAAAATATCGATCAGCGAGGAATCGAAGCTCAGCGAAGAAAACTGCAACACCCGACTCTCGGCCTGCAGTTGCGTGTAGTCGGCGTACCACGCGGTGAAGTGCGCGAGATTCGCCTGACTGAGCAGCACACCCTTCGGATGCCCGGTGGTCCCCGAGGTGTAGAGCGCCATGCACGGTGCGTCGAGTTCCGGGCGCTGGCGCATCAGGGGGCGACCGAGATCGGCGTCTGTACTGTCGATATGGCTGACATTCAGCCCCGGCATGGTTTCGCTCAGCGGATGTTCACCGTCATGCAACAACAGCAAGGCACCCGCGTTTTCCAGGATGTATTGCTGGCGCTGCAACGGATGGCTCGGCTCCAGCGGCAAGTACACCGCGCCGCTGCCGAGAATCGCCAGTATCGAGGCAAACAGTGCAGGGCTTTTCGGCAGGCAAATGCCGACCACCCACGGTTGCGGATGCTGGTCGAGCAGCGGCTGCAAGCGCTGTTGAATCGCCCGGCTGTGAGCGTGCAACTGACGGTAGCTGATCGACTGCTCGGCGACGTGTAGCGCCGGGCGTTCGGCGTGGCGGATCAGGCTCTGTTGCAGGCCTTCGATCAGCGGAGTCTGTGCCTGTTGCAGCAGCGCCGGGTGCGCTGTGGCGTTGAGGCGATGAACGTAGGCCAGGCTGTCGAGGAACAGCAGGTTTTGCACCTGTTCAAAGTCTGGCGCAGCAACACACGCAACCTGTTGGAAATATGACTCATCACGGGAGAAGCGGCTGACCAGCAATGCCACCTCGTCGACCACATGCGCCAGGGCCCTTTGGCGCAGTGATTGGCCATTGCCTGAAGGCTCATCCGCTATCGGCGTGCGGCTGATCAGTGACGAGCCGAGAAAGCACAGCAGGTCGAGTGTCGGCAAACCTGCACTGCCTTGTGCATCGACACCCAGGCGCAGATGCAGGTGTGGAATGGCGCAGAGATCGCCGGCTGCAATGAAGCCATCGTCGATGATCAAATCCACCGTCGATTTCGCTGCGCCGTTGCGCCGCAATGTATGCCCGTGTTGTTCAAGCTCCACCGCCAGGTCAGCCATGGCCTGGCTTGTGCCAATCAGCAAAATGTCGAGACGTTTCATGTCGGCCTCCTCTTCAAACCAGATAGTCGTGCAGGGCGTGCTGGACACACGGCGTGTCGAGCAGCGAGCTGTTGTGGAAGAACTTCACGATGTTGCCGACCAAGGGGTGGTGGCGGTTGATCGGAAAGGCCAGTCCGGCCATTTCGCTCTTGAGCGAGTGGCGCGTGGCGTCGTTGACCGGCAGTGCATCGATCAGGCGCAGGTCGAAGGATTTCTGGATGTCGTTGGTCAGGTAATGTTCGATGAACACCGGCAGAATCTGCGCGATGGTTTCGCGATCTGCCTGGCCTGCGGTGTGCCAATAGATGCGCACCATCCGCGCCCAGAAACTTGAATGGCGACCCTCGTCGAGCAAGTGGTCGGCCATCAGGCCCTTGATCGATGGCTTGACCGTGTCGTCCCGGGCGAACGCCGCGACGTCACCGGTCACGGTGTTTTCCGCGATGGCCACGCAGATCAATTCCACGGCGCTGCGCAGGTGCTCAGGTGCCAGCGCAACGGCAGCCGGAATCGCCCGACTCAGCTCGATTTCATCGGGCAACTGAATCGGCTCGATGCCGGTCATGGCCACCGTTTGCTGCATGAAATCCATCGCCACCAGTGCGTGGTAATCCTCGTCCACCACCACGGTCATCGCGTCGTAACGACAGGCATACGGGAAGGGCACGGCGAAACGGTTCTTGGCGATGCTGCGGGCGGTCTTGTCGACGATTTCGGTTTCGAAGATCACCACGTCGTTGATGAACTTGTACAGCGTCTGCACCAAGGCGAAATCACGCTGTTGCGGACATTCGCGCAGGAAGGTGTCGCAGAGCACCAGCGGTTGGCGGCTGAGCGGATAGATCAGGCGCTGGTCGTCCTCCAGTACCCGTCGCGGGCGGGTCCGGATGGTTGCGCGGCTCTCCCACGCCTCGGCGAAAGATTGGTAATCGGCGGCATTCATCGGGCCACCTCCGCCAACGGTTCACGCATGCTCAGGCGCAGGCCGTCCCACAGTGCGATGCGGCTTTCGACGGCGGCAATGGCGCTGGCGTAAACCTCGCTTTCTCGCTGCGGGTCGCCGTCGACGAGCCTTTCAAGAAGCTGTTCCGCCGCCGGGCCGTGATCCTCGGAGTCGACTTCGATGTGCCGCTCCAGGTAGTAGCGGAAGGTCGGCGCCTGTTCGATGCCGATGCCCCAGTCATCGAGGATGCGCTGGAACATGGTCGGGATCACACTTTCGCGGCCATGCAGAAACGCAGCGGCCACGCTGTGTCCCGGCGCATGCAGGGCAATGCGTAACGTGTCGCGGACAAACTGCGCGGCGGCCGGATCGATCTCGATGCTCTGCAGTGCCACGTCATAGCTCACGCCTTCTTGCTGCAGCGCGACGAAGCGTTCCACAGCCGAGGTACTCGCACCGACTTCGCGCATCGCATCCAGATACAACTCGAAATGGCTGTAATGACCATGGCTCAGGCAGTCGTCGGATTCTTCACCGAGGACAATTTCATTGATCAGACGTGCGGCATGGGGATCACGCGGTGGCAGCCAGGGCAGACGGGTGCAAGTCAGTTCCTGTTGCAGGCGTTTGGTCAGCGACATGAAATCCCACACGGCAAACACATGGGTTTCCATGAAACGTTGCAAGGTACTCAATGAGTCGATTTCGCCAAAGATGGGGTGAACGCTAAGTTCGGCTTTCTTCTGGGCAAGTTGGTGCTTTATTTGAGACATGACGGGCCTTTATCCTTGATGTGAAATGGGACAGCTCTTTCAACTGCGCAATCAACGGAACAGCGGCTTGTTATTCTTTTTCCAGGCGTACGGCAGCCTCATACAAATCAATGAAGTTGGATTGATGTATGTCTAGAACTGCGCGGCAGCCGGACTGGGCGTTGCCATCCCTTTACTTGTAAGGTTGGTCTGCGCCCCCACTGGTGCGGGAAGTTCAAGCTCGGCGAGGAAAAACTAATACAACGCCAAACAAATTAACAAGTCTAATTTTAATTATTTTTAGTTGTCGTTTTTTCAAGTATGAGTGTGCCCGATAAAACTATTTTAATAAGTTTTATTGGGGCGAAGTTGCTCCTTTCGGACAATAAAGGCCAAAATGAAATGTACAGAGTGAATGCCTCACTCGAAGCAACTTTGTGATGAAGAGATTTAAGTTATTTGAAGGGATGAAAGTGGGCGATGACGGGCGCCGATTCTTTCCTTTTCCCGTGACAAGGCTCCTTCCGTAGGTTCCTGTTGCGGGGACTGCGCCGGCGGTGCGGTGCGTCGCCCGTTCTTTTTGGGTTGGCCGTTCAAGAGTGAGGGTAAATGGCCGCCACGGCTATTACCGATTCTTCACCGCAGGGGTGCAAGTTTCGGGCTGATTGACGCAGGGAGGTTAGAGCGAAGGGGTATGGATGCCAGCGTATTTGTGGCCGGTGCGCGGAGGATTTGTAAGCGGGTTATTCGCCGGGCAGACCTGCAAGTCTGAGCCCGGCGTGCAGGGATCAACGTGTGGCTTTGCGGTTTTGCGCGGCAGAACTGGCGAGATACTCGGTGATGACATCGACACCACGGTTGAGGTGCTGTTCGAGCAGAGCGATCGAGCGTTCGACATCACGCTCGATCACCGCTTGCAGCATGGCGCGATGGTCGTCCTGAGACAGTTTGCCCAGGCCCATGGCGTCGAGGTTGAAACGCAGGAAGCGCTCCTCTTCGTTGAGCCCGTCCTCCACCAGACGCAACAGCCGCTGGTTGGGCGCCTTGCAGTACAACGCCATGTGGAACAGGCGGTTGAGCTGGCCGATTTCCGTGTAATCGTGTTGAGCCTCTAACGCTTCGATGTAACGGGCTGCCTGTGCGTGATCAGCGTCGGTCAGCAGTGGAATCGACTGACGCATGGCTTCGGACTCGAGCAGAATGCGCAACTCGTAGGTTTGCGCGGCATCACCCTGAATCAGCGGGGCCACCACGGCACCTTTGTGCGTGGTAACGCTCAGCAGTGCCTGCGCCTCGAGCTGGCGCAAAGCTTCGCGCACCGGCATGCGGCTGACACCGAACAGATCAGCGAGATCCTGCTGGCGTAGGGCTGTGCCACACGGTAGACGACCATCAAGGATGGCGGCACGCAGGGTTTCTTCGATCGTCGAGCGAGCCAAGTGAGCGGGAATCGGCCCATCGACTTTGATGCTCTGCAGCGGTTTGGGCTTCTGAGTCACGACTACGCACCCTGTATGTCGACTGAATTTGGATCCAAATGACACTAGAGATTGCTCTACAGGTTGTCAAACCGTGTAGAGGATCTCCGTCACATTTGAAGTTTAGCGCGTCGTGGATGATCTCATGGTGCCATTGTTTTTTCCCCGGCTAAGCTTCACCATCAAACGCTTTCATTCCTGCCTCCTGGAAACCTGCTGTGGCGGTACGTTTCGTGATCCCCCGCACGTTGCGCTGGTTAGGCTGCGCACTGCTGCTGGCCGGCCTCATGCTGGGCGGTCTGCATGCCGATTGGGATTTTTCGGCGATCAGCCGCAAGGCTACGGCACTCTATGGACCGCTGGGCGCAGGGCAGCAGCGGATTGATGCCTGGCAAAATCTGCTGGCGACGCAGAAACAGGTCAGCGAAATGGACAAGCTCAAGGTGGTGAACCTGTTTTTCAACAAACAGGTGCGCTATGTCGAAGACATCGACCTGTGGCACGAGGTCGACTATTGGGAAACCCCGATTGAGGCGCTGTGGAAGGGCGCCGGCGATTGTGAAGACTACGCGATCGCCAAGTATTTCAGTCTGCGCCACCTGGGCGTTTCCAGCGACAAACTGCGCATCACTTACGTCAAGGCACTGCGCCAGAACCGCGCGCACATGGTGCTGACTTACTATTCCACGCCCGACGCCATGCCGCTGGTGCTCGACAGTCTGATCGATTCGATCCAGCCTGCGTCCCAACGGACCGATTTGCTGCCGGTCTATTCTTTCAATGCCGAAGGTCTGTATTTGCCGGGGGCCAAGGGCAACAAAAAGGTCGGCGACACCAAACGCCTGTCGCGCTGGCAGGATGTGCTGAAAAAAATGCAGGCCGAAGGTTTCCCGGTCGAAACGATTAACTAGGAGCACGCGCTCAGATGTCTTTGTTCAAACAGCTGTTGATCGCTATCTGTCTGTTCCTGGTGGTCGCCTTCACCGGCAGCTTCATGGTCAGTCTGGAGAGCTCGCGCACCCAGTACGTCAACCAGTTGCGCTCCCACGCTCAGGACGCGGCGACGGCGCTGGCGTTGTCATTGACGCCTAATATCGACGATCCGGCGATGGTCGAGTTGCTGGTCAGTTCGATTTTCGACAGCGGCTATTACGCGAGCATCCGCGTGGTTGATCTGAAGACCGACAAGACCATCGTTGAGCGCAGCGGCATCCCTGCCGTTACCAACGTGCCCGATTGGTTCGTCAAACTGATTGGTCTGGAGCCCGCTGGCGGTGATGCGCTGGTCAGTCGTGGTTGGGAGCAGGCGGCAAGAGTTGAAGTGGTCAGTCACCCGATGTTCGCCCTCGCCAAGCTGTGGCAGAGCGCGCTGGGCAGTCTTGGCTGGTTGCTGATCTGCGGTGCCGTCAGTGCCGTACTCGGCGCGCTGTTGCTGCGCCGGCAATTGAAACCGCTGGATTACATGGTCCAGCAGTCCCATGCGATTGCCCGGCGCGAATTTCTCATCCTGCCGCAGCTACCGCGCACACCCGAGTTGCGGCGCGTGGTGCTGGCCATGAACCAGATGGTCGAGAAGCTCAAGGCGCTGTTTCAGGAGCAGGCCGAGCGCAGTGAAAAACTGCGTGCAGAGTCCTATCAGGACAACCTCACTGGGCTGGCCAACCGGCGCTATTTCGAGATGCAGTTGAACAATCGGGTGAGTAACCCGGAGCAGGCCAGCTCCGGTTACTTGCTGTTATTGCGGGTCAAGGACCTGGCCGGGCTGAATCAGCGCCTTGGCGGCCAGCGCACTGATGAGTTGCTGAAAGCGGTTGGCGAGCAACTCTCCCGCGAGTGCGCCAGATACCCGGAAACCCAGAACCTCGTCACCCGCATTCGCGGCGGTGAATTCGCCGTGCTGGCGCCGGGGCTGGTCCGTGAGGAAGCGCTGCAACTGGCGCAAAGCCTTGATGCCGCGCTGGGCAGCTTGCATACCACGGGGGCTACCGATGTCGCGGCGGTGGCGTCGATTGGTCTGGCGCCGTTTGCCCACGGCGATTCGCCGCAAGCCGTGCTCAGCCTTGGCGATCAGGCGCTGGCGCAGGCCGAGGGGCAGGGCGAGCAGAACTGGGCGTGTATCGATCACAGCTTCACGGCTGACGTTGGCGACGATCACCACGCCTGGCACCGTTTGCTCGATCAGGCATTGAATCAGCGGCGTTTCGAGCTGTTCTTCCAACCGGTAGTGGCCGCTGAAGACACGCAGTTTGTGCTGCACTACAAAGTGCTGTCGCGGTTGCTTGATGATCAGGGCCAGACTATTGCGGCCGGGCGTTTCCTGCCGTGGCTGGAGCGTTTTGGCTGGACCGCGCGACTGGATCGCCTGATGCTCGAACGCGTGCTTGAGCAGATGATGGAGCATGAGGATTCGCTGGCGCTGAACCTGTCGTCCGCGACGTTGGCCGATCCGCAGGCGTTGAACAAAGTCTTCGAGATTTTACGGGCTCATTCCAATCTGGGGGAGCGTCTGACCCTGGAAATAGGCGAAGAGCAATTGCCGGAGCAAGCCGTACTGGAACAGTTGACCCGGCGTCTGCGCGAGCTTGGTTTCTCCTTGAGTCTGCAGCGTTTCGGCGGGCGCTTCAGCATGATCGGCAACCTGGCGCGGCTGGGGCTGGCGTACTTGAAGATCGATGGCAGCTACATTCGTGCGATCGATCAGGAGAGTGACAAGCGCTTGTTCATCGAGGCGATCCAGCGTGCGGCGCACAGCATTGATCTGCCGCTGATTGCCGAGCGTGTGGAGACTGAAGGGGAGTTGGCGGTGATTCGCGAGATGGGGCTGTATGGGGTACAGGGGCAGTTTTTGGGTGAGCCCAAGCCTTGGCGGTGATCTTTTAGTTTGGCGGCGTCACGGATGCCGCTTTCGCGAGCAAGCCCGCTCCCACGGGGGATTTGAGTTGTTGACCCGTTCCCCTGTGGGAGCGGGTTTGCTCGCGGATGGGCCTGAAGATTGAGTCTTCAGATCAACCCGCCCTCATCCTCGTCAATCAACTGACTCAACCCGCCCAACGCCTCACGCGCCTGGGTCCGGTCCATCAGTTTGGCCTGGGCCGCCGGGGGCAGGTCGGTGACGCGGATCACGCCTTTCTGGGTCAGCACCTGAATCAGGTCGTCGAGTACCCGAATCATTTCAAAGTCGCTCTGCTTGAGCTGTTTGAGGCTGTTTTCCACGGCTTCGTTGGCGTACCACGCCTGGATTTCGTGGTGGTCGGCGGGCAGCGTTTCCGTGGCCTCGGCGTAGGCCGTGGCTTCCACGCGAATCAACTGGCCTTGCGCATCGCGTTGCACGTAAAACATTGAGCATCCCTCAGAAATGAACCAGCGTCATGCTGTCAGCAGCATAGCCAACCGCACGCGAGTATGCGGTGCGGCGACGCAATCGTCACCGGTCCGGACAGCACAAACGTGACGGCCGCCCCATTGGGGCGGCCGTTTTGTTCACGGATCAGCTGTTGTTGTGGTCGACTTTGATGGTCGGATCGCTACCGGCAATCAGGTTGTGAATGTTGGCGCTGGACCAGTTGTTGCCTTCCAGTTTGATCGTCACGTCCGGCGTTGCGGCGGCGGTATCGCCCGAGTTGAACTTGCCGCCCGAGCTGACTTGCAGCGACGACACGCCATCGACCGTGGTGATCTTCAGGAAGTTGTCGATGGTGCTGCCGGTTTCGCCCTGCAACAGGTCACGCAGGTCGATGCGGTCACCTTCGCTGGCCTTGAAGTCCTTGATCACGTCGTTGCCGGTGTCGCCCGCCTTCCAGACGAAGGTGTCGGCACCGGAACCACCGATCAGGATGTCGTTGCCCTGCCCACCGATCAGCGTGTCGTTGCCGGTGCCACCGAGCAGAATGTCATTGCCTTTACCGCCGTCGAGCAAGTCGTTGCCGCCCGAGCCGAACAGAATGTCATTGCCCGCGCCGCCCAGCAGGGTGTCGTTGCCGTCATGCGCACCGGACACATCGAACGCCTGATAGTGCTCGGTGATGTACTGGTGCACATTGCTGGTGGTGACTTTGCTGACGTCGACGCCGGTTTCCTTGGCCACGAACGCCTGCATCGCCTGATAACCCTCGCCGGCAATGCCGTTGAAACTCACCAGATCGCCGAACAGGATGTCGTTGCCGTTGCCGCCGCTGACAGTGTCGTTGCCCGGCATCGTCGCTTCGGTGTGGCCGATGATCGAGTTGGCCAGGTCCTTCGGATCGATGTTGGTTTGCGGCGTGTGGTCTGAGTCGTACGGCTTCAGATCGTTGAGGCTGACGCCGGTGTTGATACCGATGGCCTCGACGTTCGACAGACCGCTGAGCAGCGTGAAGCTACTGTTGGAGTTGCTGGTGGTCGACGAGTCGGTGCTGTTGCCGGTGCCGGCCAGGCTCGACAGCTCATAGGTACCGTCGCCCTGAGCGTGAATAGTGCCCAGACTGCTCCAGTTCCAACTGCCATTCTTGTACGTCTGCAATACCACGCTGCCGGCGCTGTTGATGCTCAGGTAGTGGGTGTTATCGATGTAAGTGCTGAAGGTGTCGCCCAGCTTGTAGTTGCTGGTCGTCACCACGCTGTCGAGCTTAACGCTGCCATACAGCGTCGGGTTGGTCTGCTCGCCGTTCTGATAGTAGGTCGGCTGGCCATCGGTGATGAAGTACGTGAGGTTTTTCGCCCCGGTGTTGGCCACCGCTTCAGCGCTCTGGAAGAAGTTGGCCGTGGTCTTGAACACGTCCTCGTAGTTGGTGCCGCCGCCGGACGTCATTGAGTCCAGCACGGCCTTGAGCTTGGTCAGGGCGTTCGGGTCATTGAGGTTCACCGACACCGATTTGTTGACCTGGGTATCGAAGTCCACCAGAAAGATGTTCACCGTGCCCGAATTGCTGCCGCCCAGGCTTTGCTTGAGGGTGTTGAACACCGATGTCAGCGAGTCCTTGGCCGCGTTGATGGACGAGGTGCTCATACTGCCGGAGCTGTCGACCATGAATGCGATGTTGTAGTTGGTGCCCGGCACGACGGTCAGACCGCCGATGTCGGCAACGATGATGTCGTTGCCATCGGTACCGGTGACGGTGTCATCGGCCGAAGTGGCGACGATGGCGTTGTAGACCGCCGGCACCACGGTGACCGGAATGGTTGCCGTGCTGCTCGCCGAGCCGCCGACCTGTTCGGTGGACGTCGAGGTTACGGTCAGGTTGAACTGGCCGTTGTAGTACGGCGGTGGCGTGACGGTCAGGCTGCCGAGATTCCAGCCAGTGACGTTGGCATCGCCGCTGGTCGCCGTGACGGTAAAGGTATGGCCCGCGCCATCGCTGAGCACCGAGCCGACCGGTGCGCCGCTGATCTTCACGCTCAGGGTTTCCGAACCATCGGTGTCGGTCAGCGCAGTGGAGACCGCCGACAGTTTGACCGTGGTGCCTTCGGCACCAGTGTTGAGCTTGAAGCCGTCGTAATAGCCTTCGCCGTTGGTACCGTGCAGATCGGAGACGGTCACGCCGGAGTTGATCAAGTCCTGCACGCCGGTGTAGATCGGCACGCCAGCGCTGCTCAGGTCGATCGCCGTGCCGCCGTTGACCGACAGGTTGACGTCGTAGCTGCCTGGACCGTTCTGGTTGTGGTGGTAGATGTCCAGGGTGTAGTAACCGCTGGTGGTCGGGGTGAACGAACCGTTGAGGTTGCCGCCCGCGCCCCACGTCGTGGCTGCCACGTTTTTACCGCCGATGGTCACCAGCAAGCTGTCATCGCCGACACCGCTGAAGGTGTAAGTCTTGCCCGCTTCCAGATAGATCAGGCCGGATGTTTTCGAGGCGGTACCGGCGGCTACACTGCCGTCGGACTGCACATTGGTCACGGTGCCGCTGGAGTTCGGTGTGCCCGCGCCGTCGATCACGTTTTTCAACGTGGTCGAATCGGCGCCGTTGCCATTGGTGCCCAGGCCCGACAGGCCGGTCCAGACTTCCTTGATCAGCCCGGTGGACTTCACGCTGTTGTCGGCCACGCTCACGGTCGGGGCATCGGCCACCGGCGTGATGTCGATTTTTACGGTGCCGGTGTTGCCCAGCAGTTGGCCGTCGGTTGGCTGGAACTTGATCTGTGCGTAGTCCGCCTGGTTATTGCCCAGACCGGTGCCGCCGTAACCGTTCACGCCCGACTCGTTGGCATCCGGCATGAAACGCAGTTTGCCAGCGTCGATGTCGGCCTTGCTGAAGGTCTGGTTGGTGGCGACGTCTTTCCAGGTCGAGCCGTCCAGATACTGCAGTTTGCCTTCACCCGGCAACTGAGTGATTTTCACGCCCAGGCTGCTGGCCGGGCTGTCGACGTCGGTGACACCAAAGGTCGACCAGCCGAGGATCAGCGGCGTGTCTTCGGTGCCGGTGACGTTGACCGGTGCCGCTACCGGCGCATCATTGACTGCCACCACGTTAACCGTGGTGGTCGCGGTGTTGGAGTAGTTGCCGCCATCGGTCACCTTCACGGTGATGATCCGCGGCACGGTGCTTGGGTCTTCGCTGTTGTTGGTGAAGCTGATGTTCTTGATCGCCTGCATGTAGTCGGCCAGCGTCGCGTTGCCCGACAAGGTCAGGGTAACGGTGCCGTTGGTGCTGTTGGCATTGATGGTGATGCCGTTGACGCTGTTGCCCAGGTTCAGCGCATCGCCGTCCTGACGGTTGGTCAGAGTGACGGTCGCGCCCGTCAGCAGGGTGCTGTCCGGATCGGTGATGCTGATGTCGGTGTCGGCAATCGACACGCCCGCACCCGGAGTGTTTTCGGTGAAGGTCACCTTGTAGTCGGCACCGGTCGCGCCGCTGGAGTTGTTGGCGTCCAGATCGAGAACCGGCGGTGCATCGTTGTCGATGATCGAGGTGCTGACGCTGCCATTGGTGCTACTGACGGCGAGGTTCTCGAAGTTGCCGCCAGTGGCCGAGTCGATCTTGACCACGAAGTTCTCGGTGCCTTCGGTGATCTTGTCATCGATGGTCGCGACGTTGAACTGCGCACTGCTGGCGCCCGCCGGGATCTTCACGGTGTACACACCGGTGAAGTCCGAACCGTCGGCAGCGGTGCCGCTGTAAACGATTTTCAGGGTCACTTCAGTTTGCGCCGGGTGGGTCAGACTGACGGTGTAGCTGGCGGTCTGGCCTTCGGTTACCGAGGTGCTGCCGGTGATGCTGACAGTGGTCGTGTCGATGGTGTCGGTAACGTTGGTCACGGCTGGTGTGTTGCTGGTCACCAGGTTTTCGAAGCTGCCGCCGCTGGTGCCGGTGATGGTTGCCTGCACGGTGCCAGCGTCTTTGTAGACGTCGTCAGCCGGCGCTGGAACAGTCACGGTGCCCGTGGTTTTGCCGGTTTCGATGGTGATCACCGAGCCGTTGCTCAGGGTCACGGTGACTGGCGAGCCAGCGGCGTTGGTCAAGGTCGCGGTGTAAACGATCGAACCGCCCTCGGCCACTGTGCCGGTCGCAGTCAGCGACAGATTGGTGGTGTCGATGGTGTCAGTCACCGTGGTGCTGACCGGGGTTTTGTCGGCTACGAGGTCTTCGTAGTTGCCGCCGGTTACGTCAGTGATTGCATTGGTCAGTGGCGCATGACCGGTCAGCGCATCGTTTGGCGCAGTGGTGGTCACAGTGCCAGTGGTTTTACCCACCTCGATGGTGATGTTTTGACCGTTGGCCAAGGTCACGACGACTGGCGAGCCGGTCACTGGCGCGCCCACGGTGGCGGTGTAAGTGACGGTGCCGCCTTCTGCTGCGGTGCCGGTGGCGCTCAGTTTCACCGACGTGGTGTCGATGGTGTCAGTGACGCTGGTCACGGCCGGAACAGTGCTCGGTACCAGGTTTTCGAAGTTGCCGCCGGTGGCAGTCGAAATGGTTGCCTCGACCTTGCCGGCATCTTTGTAAACGTCATCAGCCGGCGCTGGAACTGTCACGGTGCCAGTGGTTTTACCGGCCTCGATGGTGATCACCGAGCCGTTGCTCAGGGTCACGGTGACTGGCGAGCCAGCAGCGTTGGTCAGGGTGGCGGTGTAAACGATCGAACCGCCCTCGGCCACAGAATCGGTGGCGCTGAGCGACAGGTTGGTGGTGTCGACGACGTCGGTGATGGTGGTCGAAACAGGTGTTTTGTCGGCCACGAGATTTTCGTAGTTGCCGCCGCTCACGTCAGTGATCGAGTTGGTCAGCGGTGCGTTACCGGCCAGCGCATCGTTTGGCGCAGTGGTGGTCACGGTGCCGGTGGTTTTGCCGACTTCGATGGTGATGTTCTGGCCGTTGGCCAGGGTCACGACGACTGGCGAACCGGTGACCGGTGCACCAACAGTGGCTGTGTAAGTGACGGTGCCGCCTTCAGCCACGGAGGTATCAGCCGTCAGTTTGACGGTCGAAGTGTCGATGGTGTCGGTCACTTCAGTCACGGCCGGAACAGTGCTTGGCACCAGGTTCTCGAAGTTGCCACCAGTAGCAGTCGAAATGGTTGCTTCGACTTTGCCGGCATCTTTGTAGACGTCATCGGCAGGCGCTGGAACAGTCACAGTGCCGGTGGTTTTACCTGCCTCGATAGTGATGACGGCGCCGTTCGACAGAGTCACGGTGACTGGCGAACCCGCGGCGTTGGTCAGGGTCGCGGTGTAGACAATCGAACCGCCCTCGGCGACCGAGTCGGTGGCGCTCAGCGTCAGGTTGGTGGTGTCTACGACGTCGGTGACGGTGGTCGAAACCGGTGTTTTGTCGGCCACGAGGTTTTCGTAGTTACCGCCAGAAACCCCCGTGATCGAGTTGGTCAGCGGGGCGTTACCGGCCAGCGCATCGTTTGGCGCAGTGGTGGTCACGGTGCCGGTGGTTTTGCCGACTTCGATGGTGATGTTCTGA
>NZ_CAXAPN010000058.1:0-19846 GCF_963971015.1 Pseudomonas sp. RA_15y_Pfl2_54 | reverse complement strand
AGCAGCATCTTAAGTAATGCGGCTCTGCGTTCAGGTGAATAGTACGGCACGACCAGTCTCTTTCCGCCCCCGATATGCTTTTTTTGGAAAAACCGGAGAGGCGACAACTATCCTGACACCGGGGGCATACTGCAAAGCGGCCGTATTCGATGGTCAGTGTAGCGATGATTTCATTCGGGATTGGGGTGCCAACATTTGCACGTTCAATCTGCTGCAGCGTATCTGCTACGTGATCAACTTTTGCGTCGAAAAAGCCCCAGAAATCACTACACGCATGTTGCCATGTCACCCAAGCGATCTCAGGCGACGCTTGTCTTTGCATCACCGGTTGTATCTCGGTTTTGAATTCGTTGACGTCCTCCGCTATCCATCGCGAGTAGTCTCGGAATTGATTGCAAGCATCCTCAAGGTACTTAACATCGTACGCTTGGGAAATCAGCTCTGCGATGTAGCTCGTTACCCTGGCCAACACCAGGCTTGTCAGAACGCTCGCTTGAACGGGAGGAGGAATCTCTCGTCCGCACTCAGCGAGCTTCTTGAAGGAGGTTGTGAAGTTCTTTATCAGTACAGGAAGGGCCGGAGGTGAGGGGTTTCTGATCCAGTTGATGGCATTATCAAGGTTGTGCTGAAGCGCGTAATCATCGGAGGCTGCGTTCTTTCCGGGATAATGAAACTGCGTCTGCGAAATGCCACAGCGTGCGTAAGCCCAGCGCATGACTTTAGCCAAAGGCATCGTCATCTCGCCGGCGCTGGTTATCGACGGTAGATACCAGAATTCGTCCTCGGGCGTTTCCAGTTGAAAGTCCGCGATTTTGTGCCGCAGCAGGCTCTGGTTCAGCGAGATCACTAGCAGTGGGACTGCCTTGATCGAGATAAAGTATCGAAGGGTCTGGGCCTTGCTCAGAAATGTCCCTTCAGTACGGACGACTTGGTTGTAGCCGTAATGCAGGTCAGACAGTGGATCACCTATGGCTTGCATCATTCGTGTACTGGGTAGGTAACCCATTAGCATGCCGCCGAGCAGTCGGACAGCTTCGCCAAAGTTCGAAGCCAAGTGACCTTCCTCTTTGGCAAGTCGCTCCAACTGCTTCTGAATGTTTTTTTTGGCTGTTTCATCGAATTCATCACGATCCGCCTCCTTGCGAGGAAGCACGCCAAACGCATCGAAAGCGAGCCTGATCAACTCTCCCTGACTTGCGAAACAAACTTTTGAGCTCATATTGAATCCTCAATCCCCCGGTCGAAACCGGGGGCGCCGTCCTAGCGTTGGTTAGGGTTCAACTGCTTGCCACGGTTACCGTGAACATGGGCATTCGTCGGGTTTGTACCCGTAGTTCCGCGGTTGTTGTTCAGAGCGTCAGATCTATCGTTACGCTGCTGGCGTACTGAATCGGCTGGCGTGCTTTTTTTGGACATGTGATTCTCCGAATGAGTAGGTAGGGCAGTTGAATGCTATCCACCGGATTCGGATGATGATCTAGGAAAATTGGCGACGAACTTTTCTGGAGATGATTGAGAGGCTCCCACAGCCTTCATTTTTCGATGGATGTATCGATCAGCGCCAACGTCATCTTGATGAAGTCTTCATTTCGGTCGATCGCTGCGAGGGCTTCTCGGACATTCTCCGCAGTGTCTGATGAACCTTGCTGCTCAACCCAATTCGACAACTCCATGATGGCTGTCTCCAGTGCGAGTTGGTTCTCGTGGATCTTGGAGAGGAGCGGTGCCATCAAGTCTGAATTCGGCATATTTGACTCCGTCCGGATTGAAGGCGGTTAGGCCATATTCACATCGAGAAAAAGCCCTACCGTGACGTAGGGCGCTTTCGAGCGTTATTTCCCGAGTTTTTTGCGTACATCATCGACCATCGGGCCAACTGCTTTAACTGCAGCCTTGAGCTGGTCAACGGTGACACCGAACTCCTTGGACCAATACTTCAACTCCCATTCTTCGGAAGTGTTCACTCGTTTTCTGTCTTGCGGTCCGCGGTTGTGCAGATCATCAGCCATGTCGATCTCCTTGGTTGTACATGGGGGGTCACAGAAGGCTTGAGCATAGGTCATAACTGAGATTTGGAGTCGCGATGTGGTTACGGTAGGAGCGGCCGGCCGCAACGGGTGGCCCGCTCTGATAAAGATGCTGAAGGATTGATGCGAGTGCTCTGGTGATACTGCTGACGATCTATGGATGGCGAACCGGTTACCGCGCACCTGCTTACTAGGGTTATTTGTTTAGTGTCAGACGAGAAAGGGGGGCTGGAGAGATCGCCGTAGAAGAACTTAACGCTTGTGGGGCTCAGACAGATAAGTAGAGCGATTTGAATATCGAACTACGTTTGATGGGAACCAATCTGTTAGATTTGATTTCAATTTAGTTTGTGATCTTTACTCACCCACGAGGTTTCCATGTCCAGACTCGCAGAATTTCGCCAGCTCGAAAAACATCTCGCTGAACAGTTGCAGGCACTGGAGGCACTGAAGGGGGATGCCGGCCTAAACAAGGAAATTGAGTTCGAAACGAAGATTCGTGATTTGCTGGCCAAGTATGGCTTCAGCCTCAAGGACGTCATCAATATTTTGGATCCCCAAACGGGCAGCCGCGCTCCAACGGCTCCTGCCAAAAAGGGCAGTCGTAAGGCGCGTCAGGTCAAAGTCTATAAAAATCCGCACAGCGGAGAGACGATCGAAACAAAAGGCGGTAATCATCGGGGGCTGAAGGCTTGGAAGGAGCAGTATGGCTCTGACACAGTGGAAACATGGCTCAGCAAGTAGTGAGTCACCAGCTATTAAAGAGCCCTTGCGGGCTCTTTTTTGCTTATGTCCAGGCTTCCGATTTCTGAAGGGTAGGGCATGTAAACGTCAGAACACAGTGGTTCTTGTTGTCACTTTTCAGGCGGCAACCAACAAAATTTCCTTGGAGTTTGAAGCCTGTTTAAGGAGCCCTGGATGTTGGATTTCGAGACTCATGACATCGGCTTGGTAAGTTAGCGCCGGCATCATTTTCTTGCCGAGCTGCAGGAAGTTAGTCAGATCCGTGAGGTGTGACTGGGTGACCCGCGCTGCCAGACGGCGATCGCTATTTAATACTTCGATGCGCCTCTCGTTTAGGTTTCGAAGATCGCTCCCGAGCTGCGTTAAGCATTCTTGGCTAAACCTAGGTGCACCTGATTTCATCTGTACGTGCGCCAGCATGAGGCCTAGGTTGACCAGGCGATCCTGCAGTAGCGAAATCTCGTTCAAACGGTCGATGTTGCTGGCTGCTTTGGGGGCGTGCTTTTCCAGCACCAGCTTGGTGAACTGATACTCCTTATGGAAAGGTGCTATCAGTGCTCTCAGCTGTTGAACATCTTCCTGCTCGCAGAATTGCCGGGCGGTGAGGAGCAAGGCACGGAACTGGGCTTCATCGATCAGTATATTGCGCTCATGACCTTCGCGGACCAAATTCCATGTTTGCTCGATGGCAACCGACTGCGCCTGGATTTGATCGCTGATCTTGTTCAGCTTTTTGCAGACGATCACGAAGCCGGCTGTAGTAACCGCCAGGTTCAGCCCGGATAGGACGAGGTTCGCTGATTGCAAGCCTTGGAGCACGTTCATGCTCTGCTGCAACTGACCCATACCTCCTTGCAGCGATCCGAGCCCACTTGTCAAAGTGGACTGGAGGTTTTGCAGGCTTTGCTGGGTTTGTAAGGCGTCATCTGGGAAAAGAAGGTGGCCGACGATACGCCCGCCATTCGAGCTTCCAGCAGCGTGTCGGACGACACCGCCAAATAGTTGGTATTCACCGTTCTGGAGCTTGGCCAACATTTCAGGGAGGTCGGGTAGGGAGCGCAGGAGCGTTTCAGCGTTTATAGGCATGCGCGTAGTTTCTCCACATAGGCTGCGAAATCAGCTTCAAGTCGAATGCGGCGGATCTTGGCCACTTGGAGCACCGCCGGCACGGTAATGCGAAACGCAGGTGCTGTTGACTGATAGATCGTGGCGCTAGCAACGCCGATAGCCAGCGGAGCCGCGACCAATGCAGCCAGTCGACCACCGATAGCGCCCGCGACTCCTGTGGCACCTCCGGTTGCTACAAAGCCAGCTGCAGTGCCGGCGGCCGCAGCCAAGGTGCTTACGACCTGTCCAATGTAGTTCGTTAGAGCTGCGCCGTTCAGCCCCTCTGTCGAAGCACTCTCTCCAATGTATTTGTGAACGGCTTGGCGGATGACGATTTCTTCTATGGCGTAGATGTCATCTGTTGGACTGGGCTTTCCATCGAGCTTTTTCGCGACGTCGCTTGCCAGCTCCAAGTATTCCACACTGTCTGATCTGAATAGGTTGGCGATGCTGTTGCTGCCGAATGCCCGGATCTCGCTCTCCAAAACATCGGGGATCAACTGAAGCTTTCCCTGTGCTTGGCGATTCAGGATGACCTTTTTAATCGAGCTGTCGAGGGCGATCCGACCCTTGCCGTTATCCGTAATCAGATCCGCTAGCACTTCCAGGTCATCCGACGATGCATTTGATAATAGATCGGCTAAGGACCGTTCGCGTGGCACTACAAAATCCATGTATCCCCCTGTTGGTTGGTGCTCTGTTTATCCTGCTCACGTTGAGATGCTTACGTCATTCGTTGAGCAGCGCTTTGCTGGTGAGGTTTCTGAAATGTCAGGGCGTAAGCATGGGTAATATGATGGCACTTTGTACATATCCTCCACTACTATTGTCTGATAACAAGAATTTTCTGATCGCTTATCAGGACTTATGGAATTGATGCCGTAACCCAACTGCACGCTCTGCGTAATAGCGCCGGTTTCGCCGCTCTTACGCGTTACACCAAGGCGTTTGACCTTTTCAGAGTGATGGGTGTGAGCTCTAAGGAGCTCGTCCATTCGAACATTCTTCCTGCCTTCATGAACGCAGACGAAGCGCATGGACTGGGCGCCTCCGTGAGGGACGCTTTCGTTACGTCTCTCACACAGTTACTCAGCCTTCGCCTCCAATCATTAGTTATTGGAGCTGTGCTTGCGCATTTTGAGGTCTCAATCTACGCTCCGGTGGCATATAGCCATTGCTCGTTTTCTTTTGGGATAAGCACGCAGCGGGGCGCACCCGGGCGATGCCGGCAAAGGAAGCGTGTGTGCACACACAGTCAAACACTAAGGAGACTCAGATGCCGAAATCCATCCGTTGGGGCATTCTTTCGGCGCTGATTATCAGTGGCTGTTCTACCACTTCTCTTACGTCATACCGAGACGGGCAAGGTCCGATCGCGGTGCTAGGTGATGATGATATAGCCCATGGCGGTGTCGTTTATCATCTGCCGATGCTGCAATTCAACATCACGGTCACCCGTACTCTGGCTAATTGCACACGCGAATCGGAAGTACCAGGAGGCCTTCCCGTTTCAGATATCAAGTTCGATTATAAGGTGAAGACCGAACCGACCTATGTCGCAGGCGAGCGATTTGTATTGGACTACGAGGAGAACTCCAATTGGTCGAAGACAGGTGAGGTAGGAATTGATACCTATGACAACGGAGTCCTCAAAACTCTCAACAGTGTAATTTCTGATGATACGGCTGCAATCGTCGCTAATCTTGTCTCAACGGGAGTTGGGGTGGCGAAGATTGCAATGGGAGTGCCGAGTATTCCTGGAGCCGCGCAATCGCCAATGAATGCGTCAGAAGGAATGGCGTGTTCTCCAGATACGATGAAGCTCCTGGATAATTTGGAGATCGCGGCAAGGACGGTCAAGGAACGTGAAGGGGAGTTGGCTGAGATAAGCAGCAAATACGATCATCTCGACCGATTGCTCAAGCTTGAGATCATCTCTCAACCTCAGATGGTAGTGATGGCTGACCTGCTGTCGAAGCAGGAGAAGGCAGAAAAACGCCTGAAGTCTGCACAAGGGGTTGCCGAAGCTGTTATCAGCTCTTTGAGTACTACGGATCAAATGGTCTGGCCTCGTGGATCTATAAAACCGAATACCGCAGGCCGAGCCGCGGACCAACTCAATATCTCCTCCGCCAACAGCCAGAAGCTCATGGGACTATTTGTTCCGGCTGAGGAAAATCCAAAGATTGCTGGTCCATGGCGAAACGAGTTGGATTTGATCTCGTCTTTCCGCATCTGGGTGGCGCTTCAGTCAGTTACAGAGCCAACCGTAGCAGGCTGCAAAGATGAAGCTAGCTGTAAAAGCTCCGCAGAGCAGCGTTTACGAAATCGAGCTGGTTTGTTCTACCGGAGCCCTGTTCCGGCTCAGCTGATGGTCTGCCAGACTCAGAATAAACAGGACTGTCTTGCCGAGGCGGCGAAAGGAAAACTGCTCGGTCAGCCAGTAATGGCACCGCAAATGGGTGCGCTGCGATTTCTCCCCTTGACCAACGGAAACTTCCAGAACAACTCTCTGAGTGCAAGTTTCAGATCCGACGGCACGATAGCGGCGGTCACCTACAAGGAACTGGCATCTCGCGGTAAAGCATTAACAGGTGCCATTGCGTCATCAGTCGACTCAGCCGGCAAGTTTTATGACGAGATTCAAGTTTACAAGGACAAGAAGCGCAAAGAAAAAGAGGTAGAGAAGGACGCGTTGCGGCAGGATGAACTTGACGCGCTTCAACATCAGATTGCTGTGCGCAAGAAGGAGGATGAGTTGGATAAGCTCGGCGCTCAAGATCCTACTGAAGGAAACACAGCTTCTTCTGTCTTGAATTTGTCCTATGCCGCGTTAGCTGAAGCAGAGCTCAAGAGGCTAAACGCGGAGCAGGCGCTTGCTGAGGCGCGCAAAAATCCTCTGCCAGGTCAGTGATTTTGGAGGGAGAGAATGGGTCGCTTCGTATGTGGCATTGTCGTCAGTTTAAGCGCCATTTCCATTGCGCAGGCGCAGTCAGCTAATGGCGTAACGCCCAAATCCAGCCTCTCCAAAGGTGAGAAGGCGGCGATGAGGGCGGGCTTCGTTAAGATGGCAGGTGATTCTCGGTATCTGGTCGTACCGTATGGTGCATACAAGATCGGGAGTATGTGGAACTCCTCTAAAATCAGGGTTTGCTGGAGTGATCCTGGAGTCCCTTCCTTGACAATCCGCAATGTCGTTCGCGCTGCTGTCGCCGACAGTTGGTCCCAATATGTCAACGTCACATTCATTGGTTGGGAAGACTGCGCCGATACATTCGCTCCAGATATCAGTCTGCATGTGGCTAAAACCATGTCAGTCACCACAAAATTAGGCAAAAATCTTCGGGATGTAGATCCGGGAATGCTGCTCCGCATAGACTACAGTAGTGTACCGGAATGCAAAGCTAAGGAAGCGGCAAATCCGAACTACTGTCTGCGAGCAAACACGATCCATGAGTTTGGTCACGCTTTGGGTCTAGTACACGAGAACCTGCGCCCGGATGCTCCAAATTGGTGTAAGGAGTATGATCTCAAGGAGGACAAAGATCGAAATCTTCCTGATGGCATGATTGGAGTTGCTGACAAGTACTCAATAATGAATCACTGTAATCCCTCCTCTCTGAACAACGGTTATCTCAGCGTCGGGGATATCGACACCATCAAAAAGCTATATGGAGCTATGAAGTAGCTTTTCTTAATATTTCCTGGTTCTCTTTAGTTAAAGTAGGCGCTGAGACCAATCATACCGCCAAGAGCATTTCGTTAGTGATGAAGGTGGTATGGTTATTTTTTCTCTACCTGAACACCGATAGAAAAGGTACTCGTACTCATGATTCTGATTTCATAGCCTTCGTAATCCGTCACCGAACCAACTGCTGCGTTTTCAATGCGAAGGCTCTGTTTGCCTGAATATCCCAGTGTCAACGTCGCAACGTGGATAGGTGGCGATCCAATATAGGTGATGCTTTCGAGTGAAATATAGAGTCCATCGTGAAAAGGTGCTGCCGTCTGTCCTGTCTCCAGCGAAAGGCTCATGCCTTTTTTGTAGTTTTCAGCTAGCTTTTTCTCAATAAAGGCTACGTCTGGAACACATTTTTCTTTTGGGGTTGGCTTCTCGATGGCACGCTGCAGTTCGAGTTTTAACGAAGTGATTTCTTGCTGTGCAGTTTTCGTTGCTTTCTCAGATTCTTCCTGACGTATTTTGTATGTCTCTACTAGAGTTTGAGCTTCACTCTTACCTTTGTTATAACCGGAGTCATGAATCTGAAGAAAAGTAAATAATGTGCCAATCAAAAATATAAAGGCGCTTCCCGCATATCTGAGAGTCAGGAAATTTTTACTAGTCGAGAGAGGGCTAGGTGGATTGGAGTTGGATTCGTGCATTAATCGATCAGGCCATAGTTAAACGTTTCTGTATTGAGATCCATCTGACACTCCCTGCAAAAACTGTCCGGACAGCTATTCACTTTTTCCTTCAGCTTATCTAAGGGTGTTGTCGGTTGTCTTAGCTGACAAGCCCTATGCGCCTATGCCAAATTGACCAGCTCGGAAATTCGCTGGCACCTTCTCGACTGGACCGTTTGATTGTCCTTTTGTTCTCGCGTGATAGCATTATGCTATTTCCAGTGGAGGTGTGGCTGTGAGCAAATCGAAAACCATTAAAGGAATAGAGGTTTGGGGGGATGATGAGGAGCTTGAAATTCTTCTTGCTGCGTGGGTCAAAGCAATCGTGCGCTACACATCTGCCAATGAGCGCGATAACCCGTGGTGGTACAACGAGCGTGCATCTCTAAGCGTATTGGCTGGTGCCGCATGGACGCTTAAAAAATGGAGCGCTTTGGAAGAGTTTTCGACGTTGAAACGTCATCGAACCCTTGACCCGGGTGTTGATAGTGGTTCGCTGCGTAATGGCCGTTGTGATCTCTATGTGCAGTCCCCAGACACCACTTTTGCAATCGAGGCCAAGCAGACCGTGCAGTCGATCGGAGCTCGTTCTGACGGGTACACTTTTACAGATCGTGCAATGCGAAAGGCATGGGAGGATTCCGGGGACTTGAGTTGCTGGGAAGGTGATCGTCGATTTGCTGTCACCTTTATCGTCCCATCCATTCCAATGAACGAAGTTGTGATGGAGGGAGCGGGTGAGGAATCAGTTTGTGCGCGAAAGGTAGAGCAGGCGATCAAGGCTTGGCTAACTGATGAACCTAGCTTTTTGGGAATATCCATGAAACGTACGGATTTCGCTTTCATTTTTCCGCAGGTGGGCAATCCGCACTATTCGATGAACAATAAATACTACCCAGGTGTTGTCATCGTGTTTGAGGAGCGCTTTCGCGCACATCGTAGACAGGCGCTAGGTGAGGCACAAGTGTGCTGAGCGGCTTGGATTAGTCTTTGCTGATTGCTGAAGATGATGTGTTAGCTGGCATCGTAGGATCGAAAGTGTTGGGTTTCAATTCTTTGGAGAGTACACACTCAAATTTCAGCTTAAATGTTTTGGTGACAGCTAACTGAGTGGTTGAGGGCAGGGGTTCGAATCGCTGGGGGGAAGAAATAAGGCTTCCGATCTGACTCAGAGGTTTACCTGTACAGATACTCACGATAGTCACGCCTAGTACTTCAACGTATGGTGCGAGCGTAGAGCGGAACGGCTTGTTACCCAGTTCAGAAAGGGATTTTGAATGACTCAGTTGGCGGTTAACCCTCTCCCAGCCAAGGCATGGCTGACCGAATTTTTGTTCACGCGAGCCCTGTTCAAGGGGCCGAGCGGGTTGCCCCTTTACAGCTACCATGTCACCGAGGATGAATATGCGGGGCTGACTGCTCTACTTAAAAAGTCTCTGGCAACCGACAGTCCCACGCAGGAAGTTTATGTAGCTGCTTGCTTTTGTTTGTTTGTCAGCGAGAACTACCGTCGACATTACGACGGTAACTGGTCATGGCAGGGGCCAGAGTCTCGTATAGGCGTGACTCTTACTGCGCAGCAGCATGCCCATCTCACTGGCAAGGGACTGGACTACTGGAGGCGCAAAGTTCGTACCCGGGAGCAAGGCCGGGATTGGCTCGGAACGTTGTTTACTGAGGGGGGGCTTCCTTGGCCGCTGCTTAGTAGCGAGTCCCATGGTTTTGGGAGGGCAGTGCGTCGCGGTATCAAACACTTCCACCGCACCGAGGGGCATCGGCGTACCACAGCTGATTTGCTTGCGGATTTCGAAGATGGTCTGCCGCTGTCATTTCGTAATCTCGAAACTCGAACGCTTCTCGCAGGTATCGTCGATCAATTGATGGCACTCGTTGAGCGTTATCCAATTAAGGATGAAACCGATCCTGCTGCCTATCTGGACCGAGTCGATCCTCATTGGCATCAAGCCTTCCCAATACCTTTGGACGAAACCAACGCCCGTCATCTTCTCAACGACTGGTTGCGCGACGCTGGAATTAAAAGACAGGAGCGCAAGGAAGCGTTGGCCAAGGCCAAAGCTTTTACCTGTGAGCACATTCAACAAGGGCAACTGCCAAACTGGACAGTGCTAACAGAGATAACCCTGCCGCCTGACACTGTATTACCAATTTCACCTTCCTCTCTCCACAACACACGTCTTGAGCTGGCCTATTTCGAAGGCGAATCAATGCTCGAGCGAGGTCCAGCGGTGTATGCGCAACTCGCGGAGCAAGGAGTGAAAATTAGATTTGCCAACGTGCAGATATCGTTGCGGCGCCGCTACCTGGATAAAGCGGTGAGCTTGCGGGTGATGGAGAGTGGCAGCACCGTCCACACTTTCTTTTTTGAAAACAGCGCACTGGATTACCAGGATGTACCGCTGATATTCGAGTGCAAAGCTGAACGCTGGTACCTAGTGGCGACGTCTAGTTGTAAACTCATCAGTACCAGAGTTCGCATACGGGCGCCGGAACGCTTTGAAGTCAGCCATTCGATGCCTGCATCGCCCCCCGTTCTTAAAGATCACGAGGGTGGGCAATGGATTGAGGCGAGTGGAAATCTCACTCTTAAAGACGAGGGCGAACGCTACGAGATTCTATTGGCGCAGCCAGGGGCCGATGTCGCACCTCTGATGCTGACCGGCATTTATGCGTTATTCGAGTGCTCACCATCTACGGTTTATCTCGGCTGGCCAACTTTGGTGCTGCCCGAGGGTAGCTCCTACCATAGGGACGAGCTTATGGAGTACGCCAACGGCAAGCTACTCGATCGGCGCAATACTCCAGTCTCTGGCCTGATCAACTACACCGTACGCAGTCGCAAAGGGGAGACTATGCTGCGACGTCGGTTTGGAGTCCTGCCTCGCGGATTTGAGCTGGGGCTTATTCCCGCATTCGGTAGGCGGCCCGCTAGGCTATTGGTCAAGAATGTTGAAGGCTTGGCGCTGCAGGTAATAGGTGAAGGGTTGGTTTGTACGCCCAGTGAGGGCGGATACCAAATGGATCTGAGCACTCAGCACTGTCCACAAGCTTTTACGTTGCTGGTTGGCCCTCCGGCCGAACCAGTAGAGATACGATTACCGTTTCCGTACCAAGGTGCCTGCCTGCTCGATGTAAACAGCCAGCCTGTTTCGGTCAAGGCTATGAACCTCGCCGAGCTTGGCGGGCATCGCCTGCAGCTGAGTTCTGGTTTACAGCAGGGGCAGATGTTTTACCTGCGGTTCGAGCTCATTTGTCGAGAACAATCCCGCCCCAAAAGAATGTACGCCATTAGTGTCGGCCAGATGCCTATGGTGCTTAATCTTTTCAGCTATATCGCCGACCTTCAAACGATGTTGGCTGCCGTCGACGAGCAGGACGCATATGTTCACTTAACCATCGAAACTGAACAGCTATTGATGCAATTGGACATCAGAAGGTACGGCGGCAGGGTGCTGATGGAAGGGGCGAAGGCCTTTTATATCTGTGGCGTGAACGGTACCAATATCCTTGACGGGGCCAAGGCCGAAGCGATGCTGCTATCCGACCCCAGGCAATCGCCTTTGGAACTGATTGAAAAGACCAGCGAAGGAGTCGGGACGGGCTGCTTTGTCATTCCTCAACCGTTGTTATTTGACGGACCGTGGCTGATTTACCCGGCTAAGGAATCGCCAATACAATTCCGGCCACATTTATACCTGCCAGCCAGTATGAGTACGCTTGGCGATGTGCAGGTGAAGTCGCTACACCACGCCGCACAATTATTTCATTCGATCCATCGGCCCGAAGTGATCGAAGAGCAGATCACGGCGATGGCAAGCGATTTCGGCCACAGTGGATGGCAATACTTGGCGGACTTGAAGCGTCAGTATGCCCACCTGCCACTCTCGTCTTTAGAAGCTTGGAAAGCCTTAGCAAAAAACCCTCAAGCCTTAGGGTTGGCGATTTTTCGATTGGAGATGGATGAAGCATTTTGCGCTCGCATCGCCGATGAGTTGGCGCTCATGTGGGAAACCGTGCCTTTGCCTATGTGGGCAAAGGCCTACCAAATATTTGCCGAGGGTATCAGGCTGACTGGGCTACCTGCGGAGTTGGTCGACCGCTTGGTCAAAGACCGCGTCATCGTATTGCGCTACATCGTTTCTGGTTTTGACTATGTTGGTAATTATCTCGGAACAGGAGACTGCACCGAACTCAAACGCCTGCCAGCCGAAGATATCCTGCCGGTGTGGTATCAGGATTTGCGTCGTCTTCATGCTGCCAATTCTGCCTGGCCAAATGTGCTCGGAGAGAGATTAGCGAATTGGGTTGAGGATCAACAGTTACCACTTCGCGTCAAAGCAATGTCTTTAGTCTCTTACACAGATGCGGTCACCTATCTGCCAATCTTCATGGCCTATGTCACCGCAGGTAAGGCCTCGGTGAAAGATCTTGGGGTACCCGCCGCCTACTTCAAATTCGCCGCACGCTGGCTCGCCGATTTTGATCGATATGGTTGGTTCAATCCTGTCCATGCGCTCACCGTCTCTTATTTGCTTGCCACCCACACTGATAGCTAAGGAATAGCCATGCGTAACTTCACTGATCTTGTCGAGCAAACCCTTGACCGTACGCGTGAGGCGACCTTGGGTGTACTGGGTATCACTGATGGAGGGTTGCGGCGTCATTTATACCAGAGCCTGAATTCCGAGCTTGGGATGGACGGCTGCCTGCTCGCACCTCCTGTGTTCGAGCATACTTTCGGGTGGCATGAGTCAAATTTGCAGTTGCTGGATCTTCAGGCGGAGAAACTACTCAGTGCTGAACTTCTTGAGACCTTGGCGGGAGCGTCGACTTATGTGTTTCCCAAGACTGCGCGGCCCTATATTCACCAGGTAAAAGCATGGCGCTCCTTGCTCAATGAAACACCACGTTCGGCCATCGTCACTACTGGCACTGGGTCAGGTAAGACCGAATGCTTTATGGTGCCGATTTTAGAGGATTTAATTCGCGAGCATCAGCAAACGCAACAGGCATTAGTCGGTGTGCGCGCGCTATTTCTATACCCTCTCAATGCCCTGATCAATTCGCAACAGGAACGCCTGAACGCTTGGACGCAGCGCTACGGTAAAAACATCCGTTTTTGCCTGTACAACGGCAAAACACCGGACAGGGCTTCCTCCGTTCGCAACGACCAAAAACTCAAGCAAAACCAGATATTGTCCAGAGAGTTGCTACGCCGTGAGCCCGCACCAATTCTGATGACCAACGCGACAATGCTGGAGTACATGCTGGTGCGTCAGGTGGATACCCCGATACTGGAGATATCAAAGCAGAATCAGTCTTTGCGCTGGATCGTCCTCGATGAAGCGCACACCTATGTCGGATCTCAGGCGGCAGAACTTTCCATGTTGTTGCGTCGGGTGGTACATGCTTTTGGCCGTAGCCCTGAACAGCTTCGGTTCGTTGCCACCTCTGCAACCATTGCCGGGGCCGAGGCTACCGACCGTCTGCGCCGCTACCTAGCACGCTTAGCTGGGGTTGCTGAGGAGCAAGTAGATGTTATCGACGGCTCACGGAAATGGCCCGACTTGCCTGAAGTAGGCCGTTTGCGAGCTGCCAATCTCGCTAGCCTGCAGAACACTCAGCCAGCTCAAGAAGTATCCAATGAGCGTTACCAGGCTTTGTGTGCCAATCCGATTGCCCGGAAACTGCGCCGCGCAGTGGTGAGTGCAGAAAAGCCGCTCGGACTCAATGATCTTGTCAGTAAAATTCGCTCTCAGCTCGAAAGCACTACGCAGGCCGAGCAGCAACGGGAAACGCTGCAGTGGATTGATGTCTTGACCGGCACTCGTCCGGCGGCGAATCAGCCGCCGTTTCTAAAGTTACGTATCCACATGTTCCAGCGGATGCTGCACGGGCTGTGGTCATGCATCGATCCGCAGTGCCCCATCAAGTCTGAAGACCTCCAAGATTGGCCGTTCGGCAATGTTTATGTTTCGCAAAAAACGCGTTGCGGGTGCGAGGCACCGGTTTACGAGATTGGCTTCTGCAGCGAATGCAAAGTGCCTCATCTTCTGGCAGAAGATCGTGATGGTGAGCTGGTGCAGCCACGCGCATTTGCAGGGGACGAGTTTGCGCTGAATTACGACGATGTCGAAGAGGGTGAAGGTGGAGGCACTGGGTCTGCCAAAAGGATAAGCAGGCCTGCACAACGTTTAGTCATTGCCGGCGGAAATACGCTAGCCGCTGCTTTTGAACACCGCACCCTAGATCTTATCAATTCTAAGCTGGGGGTTGTTACCTCACCGCGATCGTTATCAATCGTGGTTGCACTCGAAGGACGAGAAGATAGCTTAAAGGGAACTGAAAAGTTCGCCTGCTGCAGTGCGTGTGAGCATTCGGCATTTGGCTCCAACCGGTTTCTGCGTCGCGCCTATCTAGGTGCACCCTTCTATGTGGCGAACGCTGTTCCGACCTTGCTGGAGTTTTGTCCAGATCCGGAGAAGGGTGATTCAGAAGGGCGTTCCCCTGAAGAGCTACCGGGCCGTGGTCGTAAGCTGATCACCTTTACCGATAGCCGCCAAGGCACAGCACGCATGGCGGTGCGCATGCAGCAGGAGGCCGAACGCTCGAGACTGCGAGGTCTGGTATTCGAAACGCTGCGAAACGCTCAGGCTAAGGCTGACTCGCAACCGAAGAACGAGCCGACTGGCAGCCCTGAGAAATTCCTCGCCAGTGCAGCAACACTGGAAGGTATTGGCATGATGGTCGAGGCCGCCAAACTTCGCCAGACTGCGGCAGAGATGCAAGCAGGAGTTCCTGCCGCATCAACTGTTGTGAGCCTGACATGGTCAGAGATCCTACAGGTGTTGGCGGCAGCGAAAGATGTAGATCCCTTCATAGTCAGATACAACCGTCAGGCCAATCCGGCATTGTTCGACGGGCATGAAGGTGGCCTTACCATGGCGCGGCTGTTAATGAGTCGTGAATTCTCGAGAAGACCAAAATTTCAGAACAGCTCAGAGACACTTGGGTTGATCAAAGTCGGCTATACCGGATTAGACAAGGTCGCGCTGACACCGCCTCTCTGGACTGTCACCCAGGCTTATGCTGCTAGTGGCCCGGCAACGACTCCGCGCACAGAATTGACGCTTCAGGACTGGCGCGACTTTTTGCACGTGGCGCTGGACTTCTTCGTACGGGAAAACACATTCATCTCGATGGAAAGCAAGATGCGCCGGTGGATGGGAAGCCGTTTCAGCCCCAAAGCGTTGTATGCGCCAACGAGCGATGTGCAGGAAAGCAGCACCATCAAAAAGTGGCCACAAGTTAAGGTTCATAGCGCGCACCGGCTAGTCAAACTACTGGAAGTAGCAACCGGGCTTAACCGTCGTAACCCAGATGATGCAGCTACTATGAGCTGCTGGTTGGAGGCCGCGTGGGGGGCCTTGATCGGTGCTCATATCCTGGAGTCATCAGACACTGGACACCGGCTGAAACTCGAAACACTTAACTTCTCGCTGCCAACAAAAGCGTGGGTTTGCCCGGTCACCCATCGACTGCTTGAAACGACCTTTCGCGGGCTTACTCCCTATCTTCCGCGAACGGTTGGCGAGCGGGACTATCACTGTAAACGTGTCAATATGCCTAGCTTTACTGCTCTGTTTGCTGATGGCGGCTCGGTTTCAAAGCAGCAGCAAGTTCGAAAACTGGTCAATGCTGATGTCACCGTCTCAGACCTCCGCCAGCAAGGTTTGTGGAGTGATATCTGTGATCGCACTCTTGAAGGGGGCTTTTACTACCGTGTTGCCGAGCACTCTGCGCAACAGTCCGCCGAGCTACTCGACAAATATGTTGAGCAGTTCAAGCGTGGCGATATAAACGTGCTCAACTGTTCAACCACCATGGAGATGGGCGTCGACATTGGCGGTATTGCCGCGGTGGTGATGAACAATCTGCCTCCGCATCCCGCCAATTATTTGCAGCGTGCTGGGCGCGCCGGCCGGCGTAACGAGGCCCGTGCAATCGCCTATACATTGTGCAAGGCCGACCCGCACAACCAGCGCGCATTCGCCAACCCCAAATGGGCGTTCGTGACTGCCATTCCTGCACCTGCTATTACCCTCAGCTCCGCGCGTATCGTGCAGCGTCATATAAATTCGCTATTGCTGGGTATCTTTTTGCGCGCACACAGCAGTTCCGACGGTGACCGAACCAAGTTGACCTTGCATTGGTTTTTCGGCTCAGACAGTTCACCGTGTCAGAACATGGCGGGGTGGCTGCAAGCGTGCTCTGACGAATTCGCACCAGCCGTTCGAAAGTTGGTTGCGGGAACCAGTCTCGCGGGGCGCGCCATGAACTTTATGATCGATAACACACTCAGCTCGCTCAGAGCTCTGGAGCAGCGCTGGCTCGAGGAATACAGAAACCTTAACGAGAAAATCCAAGGTGCCAAGGACGAGGCTTATAAGCGTGCGTTGAGCTTGGAAAGGCAACGTCATGAAGGCGAGTACTTGCTTCGCGACCTCGCTTCGCGGGCCTTTCTGCCGGGCTATGGCTTCCCTACTGATGTTGTCACTCTCAAGACCTACAACATTGAAGACTTCGTTCAGGCTCGCAACGACCAGCAGGGCAGTCGTGAAGACAGTCTCGCCAGTAGTCGCGGAATGCCTTCCCGCGGGCTAAACATCGCGATTCGCGAATATGCTCCAGGATCGCAAGTTGTCATCGACGGAAGGGTATTTCGCTCCGCCGGCGTCAGCTTGCAATGGCACGCTAATGGTGAAATCAACGAAGCGCAAAAATTCGACACCGCCTGGCGTTGTCCCGAGTGCGGCAACAGCGGCGTTATCGAGAACGCCTATGCCAATAGCGATAAGTTGTGCTGCACTCATTGCAGCACCTCAATACCTAATGAGCTATGTCGCCGCGTACTGCGTCCCGCTGGCTTCGTAACCGACTTCTATGAAGAGACCACCAACGACGTCACTTCCCAGAAATTCATCCGTGTCGAAGAACCTCGCATTCAATTGAATGGGGAAAGTAGTGCCTTGCCAGATGCTCGCTGTGGGTTCTTCCGCTTCGGTCACGATGGTACGGTCTTCCATCACTCATCTGGCGAGCATGAGGAAGGTTACGCCGTATGTTTGAGTTGCGGACGAGCAGAGTCGATGCTCCCAGGAGCGGAAGTCCCAACTGGCTTACGTGCTGACCAGCAGCATCGACCCGTCGGCGGTTTAGCTGGTAGCCGCAAGGACAAGGACTGTTCAGGCGAAGCGGTGGTCCATCAAGTGCATTTCGGCTATCAAATCCATACCGACGTTCTAGAGCTCTATCTGCGAAACCCGCTAACGGGGCAATGGTTGCCCGACTCAGTCAATGGCCGAGTCATCGCTGCCACTTTGGGTGTGGCACTGCGAGACGTTATCGCTGACGAACTCGGTATCGTCAGTACCGAAATGGGCTTCAGCCACCGGGTCGATCGTGACCGCGAAAGCCGTCAGGGCAGGGCGGTGATTCAGCTATACGACGAAGTCAGCGGCGGCGCAGGCTTTGTATTGGAAGGTCTTAGCGACATCACAAGTCTGCTGAGCAAAGCCATGAAGCGCCTACATTGCCCGGCTGATTGCGAGACGGTATGTTCCCACTGCCTAGCTGGACAAGACAGCCGAGTCGAGCGTGAGGAGCTGGATCGACGTCTTGCCCTGCAATGGTTGACCGATGGCGCGTTGATGGAGCATCTGGGCCTGCCCGCTGTTTTTGAAGAAATACCTGAAGCGAGTTACTGCTCGGTTGGGCCGCTACATTATCTGGCCAGTGCCCTGAACAGCCATAATCAGGATGCAGCCTCTGCTCGACTGCTTCTGTGCTTGCATGGCGACCCGCAGGATTGGGATATGGATCACCCTCGATTCAGACAGCAACTGCTCGCTTGGGCAATTGCCGATGACTTAAAGGTTAGCCTCGGCATTGCTCCAGAGTGTGCTTTGAGCCCTGATCAACGGACCATTTTGCTTATGTTGGTACGAATGGGCATAGAACTCGTCGAACTGCCCGCGCAAAGCATATCGACCAAAGCGCCGATGCTTGCACAACTTTACACCGGCAACATTTGCCACAGTATTTTCGCCGGCGAGATATCTGCTGCGCTACCAGGTGCCGGTTGGTTGAATGGTCATGACATCACATGGGTTGCCACCCGTGCATCGCCGGAACTGCAGTGCCAGACACTCGACACCCGTTCATGGAAAAGCGATACTCAGGAGGCTAGGATCGTTGAGGTTACTGCTGAGCTGGATGGGCCTATTAGTAGCTTGAGCAAGCGACTGTTGACCTTGATCGACGCTAAAATGCCGGAGCTTGCCGAGCTGCTTGCGACCGATCAGGCCGTCACTATCAGCTACTCCGATCGGTACTTGAAATCGCCTTGGTCGCTGATGCTATTTACCGGTTTCGTCAAGTTATTTGAGGGGGCGGAACTTCAGACGATCTCTGTGAAAACTTTGAGCGTAAACGGGGGACAGCCCAGCTCCTGCATGAACCACGATTGGCAGCGGGCGGAGGATCAGAAAGAGATCATATCTGAGTGGTTGGTCGAACAGCTTGGAATCGAGCCTGATATCTCGCTTGAGCGTAGTAGTCGCGACATATTGCACGGCAGGTCCATGACCGTAACGTGGCGTTCTGGAAGGGGCAGTCAGATTTTGCTTGATCAAGGGATGGGTTATTGGCGCCCGCGTATGCCTTACAGAGATGAACTCAATTTTGACTTCCAAGTTTCTAAGCAACGGCAGATGGAGAGCGTCGCGGAGAAATATTCCAAGGCGCAAATGCAGCAAGGTGGGCAGTGGCCGACATTTATAAGTTGCAGAATTAAGGTGTAGTCGTGCGCTCGAGACCATTCCAGTGGTATACGCCATATGTGACTTTGTCACTTAGCAGACAGAGCGCTGGATTTCATTAGGTTTTTATCTTGGCACAGCTGCGCTCCGTCAGATCTCCGGTGGAGCAGCCAGCGAAATCGGATTGGAGTTGTTGTAGTGGTCTAATGAAAGCGGACACCCATTTAGGCGAGAATGCTCGCTAAATAGAGGTGTCTGATGACCAAACAACGTCGTTCCTTTTCCGCTGAATTCAAACGCCAGGCCGCAGGCCTCGTGCTTGATCAAGGCTATAGCCATATCGAGGCCTGACGTTCGCTCGGGGTCGTCGAGTCCGCGTTGCGTCGCTGGGTTAATCAACTTCAGCAGGAGCGCACTGGCGTTACTCCGCAGAGTAAAGCGCTGACGACTGAGCAGCAGAAGAGCCAGGAACTTGAAGCTCGAATCGCTCGCCTTGAGCGGGAGAAATCCATTTTAAAAAAGGCTACCGCGCTCTTGATGTCAGAAGAGCACGAGCGCACGCGCTGACTGACCAGTTAAGTACCCAAAAGCCGGTCGATTGTAAGCGTCTGCCCAACTCACGTTGCGTAAGTCAGACAGATACCCACTGATGCGGCAGCAGTTGGTCGATCTCACTCGCCCGTTGCGTCGGCAACCGCGTCAGCACATCTTTGAGATAGGCATACG
>NZ_CAXAPN010000057.1:0-20203 GCF_963971015.1 Pseudomonas sp. RA_15y_Pfl2_54 | reverse complement strand
CCCGCCAGTTGATGGCGCTAATGGGCTGAAAGGCCTTTTTTCGTCTGTTGCCCGCACAAAAACAAACGCCCCGAACAAGTCGGGGCGTTTTGTTGGGCCTTCATCAGTGTGTTTTCACACAGTCTGCTCAGGCCCTTTTGTACTCAAACCGAACTCACTTGGTCAGCCAAGACTCGACCGTTGCGGAGCGGTGCTCAGCTATCCATTCCTTCAGAGTCTTATGATTGCCGCCTTTGGTTTCGACGACTCCACCGGTGTCCGGTTTTTTGTAGACCTTCACCTGGCGAGGCTTGGCAGGTGGCTTACATCTAGCGAGAAATATCTGGCTAATTATTGAGCCGGGCCCATTGGCCCGAAGGATCGCCCCCCCCGTTGACGCCACTTCATACCGCAGCCTGGCTATGGGCAAGCGAAGACGCGAGCGCAGAATACTTTGAACACGACCCCTCTCCTACCGGCCCGCGAGGTCTACCAGATGCTGACGGACGTCGCGCTAGGCAAACGCATCATGATGCGAAGCTCGAGCAAGATCTACCACGGCCTCATACCCGTGGAGATTGATGGATGGCTACTCACACTCTTCAATGACTGTGACACCCTGGACTACTGCGAGTACTGCAGGTCGCCTGATGGTAGAGTCGGGACACTTGAATTTTGGCAGCGCTACGGAGCTGATCCTGTCGAGCTATTGAGCATCGGGGAGCGAGAATAGCTTGAGCGGCTGTTCGCTGGGCTCTGAGCATGCATCCAAAACGGTAGGCGAATGTTTGGCCACTTCAGTCATCTCGAAGCTGCATCCAAGACTCTAGCTATGACATCATTTTCGTCACAGGCGGTTGGCGCTAAGGCTTGGTAAGCTTACTAGGATTCTCAACCTGCAATCCGGGTAAATGCCAATCTGCGATGCAACCACAAATATAAGCGGCCCTGCCCTAACCCACTGCTCAATGTACCAATCGAACAGCCAATGCCTAGCTTTCTAATAGGAGTAAAAAATTGCTGAACCGTCCCGACAAAGACGCGCTCCTTGCAATGCTGGAATCTCAAGTTGAAGAAAAGCTGCAGCACGACCCAGACGCGGTAACGACTTATGCAGCGCTGCGAGAACCTGAGCGGAAGCCCTACATCAGCAAGCGTACAGTCCAGGATAATGCTTTTGACAAAGAGCTTTATCAGATGCGAGCCGATGCTGAAGCCGGAGTAATGCATACGCCTAATCGCGAGCCAGTGGACGGGGAGGCTCCTAGCCTCAGACTTGATGATTACCCGGGCCTGTAAAACGTGCTGCTGAGATCTGCAGGCGGGAACGGCTTGCGGAAGCTATGATCGCGGCAGACGCGTTCAACCAGACCACCGCCGAGCACATCGCTTCCTGAGCATCAGTCGCAATATTTGAAAGCCACTTTTTCTATTGGTACTGCACCGGGTGTGAAGCCAAGAAGTCAGAGCCTATTAACGTTTTGTATTGGCGATGAACCAATTAACCACAGGTTCAACCACGGTGTTATGTTTATGACGACTTCTGAGCAGATACCCGAAATCTTCTCTTGAAACTGCCGGGCCTAAGCGAATCAGCTGACCCTTAGCAACAAACTCCTCGACCAGAATTTCCCAGCCCAGTGTTAGTCCTTTCCCTGCCATGGCAGCATTGAGAAGTAATGGATAATTATTGAACTTGAAACCGCTATCAACGTTCACGCATCCTAGCCCAGCAAGAACCGACCATCGATTCCAGTCCAGCCACCTGGGGTTGCTTGAGTCCATATGTAGCAACGTCAGATTTGTCACTTGATCTTTGGTCAGTTCAGATGATATTCCATTTTTTTTTGCAAAATCCGGACTGCACACAGGAAAAACAGTCTCGGTACTTAGCATCAGCTCAGTATCAAGCTGGAAATTCCTTTGACCAAATACAATATCTATATCTGACTCTTGAACCTCAGGACTTGCTTGAACATCAGTAGCGCTAACGTTAAATTTATAGTTAGGAAATGCACACTCCAACATCTGCATTCGACGAAGCAACCATAGATGCACAAACCCAAAGTTTGCTGAAATATTCAGTGTTGGCCGATAGTTTGAAAGTCTCGCCTGAGTATCTTCAATCGCTGACTTTATGTCTAACAGACTTGGAGCAATATCGCGGTACAAGGCCAGACCAGCACCTGTTGGAACAAGCACCCCGCCAGTCCTATCGAGCAAAAAACCACCTACCAAATCTTCCAGGCTACGAATTTGCTGTGAAACAGCGGGTTGAGTGATACAAAGCTCCTTCGCTGCTGCGGTCATTGACCCCAACCGAACAGTTGCCTCAAAAGCAACTAAAGACTTCATGGCTGGAACTGACCGTTTCGACATCTACCCTCCTCATAAGTTTTTTGCATATAGCGTATAAGATAAACCGCTGTTTCTTCAGAATTTTGAAATTGCTAGCCTCTCCCATGCCCAATGAATAAATAAAAAAGCCTAGCTAATCGTTGCACACCCTTTTTGCATCCTGCCATGCCTAAACCAATTTCACAATAAACGGTTCGCGGAGATGATCTATGCGTAAGCCCTTGCTTTCACTCGTATTTGCCGCTGTTACCCTTCCCTCTCTGAGCGTTACTGCAGCTCAAGATCCCCAGCAATGCCAAGCTATAAGGCTCGCCGATCTCGGCTGGGCTGACAATGCCGCGAATAACGGTCTGACAATGGCTGTCGCCCAAGCCATCGGCTATAAGCCAACGAAGACAATGGTTGCGGTGCCTATTGCCTTGGGTTCAATTCAGAACGGGCAACTTGACGCTTTTCTTGACTACTGGTCGCCTTCTTTGGATCCGACCGTAATGCCTGCTGTGGAAGCAGGAAAACTCCTCAAGTTGATGCCACCCAACCTGACTGGCGCTAAGTACACCTTGGCAGTTCCGGACTACCTTGCGGAGCAAGGCCTTCGAACTTTTCAAGACCTTGCCAAGTTTAAAGATCAGCTCGGCGGAAAAATTTACGGAATTGAGCCTGGAAGCGGTGGCAACAGCTCTTTGAAAAAAATGATCAGCCAAAACCTTTATGGTCTCGGTGATTTTAAAGTGGTCGAGTCCAGCGAAAGTGCGATGCGCATGGAAGTTTCCCGTGCAATTGCTCGCAAGAAGCCGATCGTGTTCCTCGGATGGGCACCACACCCTATGAACATTGATTTCAAAATGACTTACCTGTCAGGTGGCGATGACGTTTTTGGCCCCGATTATGGAGCAGCAACAGTATATACAGTTACAGCGCCAGATTATGCAAAACGCTGCCCTAACGCTGCAAAGTTAATTGGAAACATGAAATTCAACACGGACATGGAAAGTGAAATCATGGTCGGCATCCTAGACAAGAAGGATCCGTTGAAACTGGCAACTGAATGGATTAATAATAATCCAGTCTGGCTTGAAACTTGGCTCAGTGGAGTTTCCACTTTCGATGGAAAAGATGCACTTGAAGCTGCCAAAAAATACTTCGACGAGCAGAAACTAGCTAATCGCGAGTAGGATCAATACTAGAACACTGAAATTCTCGGATCTTCACATGAAAAACGTTGATATTATTTTTAAAGAATCACCCGCGTCCGTTATTTTTCGTAAAGCCGAAATAACACTTGAGGTTCCAGCGCTTTGGCTCAGAGAAAAAACACCTGATGCTGATTCAGCCGACACGCAAACTCAGCAACGGTTATTTGACTCTCACCTCATTGATCCAGAGATCGCTCTAATCAAACTGGAAAAGGTCAACTCTAGCAGCGCCTGGCTAACCTTCAGCGATGGACATCAAGCACTTTATACAGATTCTGAAATTCTGGATAATGCGCTGGATCTGGATTCAGCCTCATCCGCCGAAAGCTGGAAAAGCGACATCAATGTAAAACTGGTAAAACATAACTGGACAGAGCTGAATGATGACGCCAAGTTTCAGGCTTCACTGATTGCCTACCTCAAGTATGGGTTCATCATTCTGACAAATGTGCCGAATAATACAGAGCAGGTGCTCGCTGTTGGATCAAAATTCGGTTACGTGAAGGAAACGAACTTCGGGAAATATTTCGAGGTTTACTCGAAGCCGAGCGCGAATGATCTCGCATATCGTAGTGTGCGACTGGGCCCTCACACCGATAACCCATATCGTGATCCAGTACCAGGCATCCAGTTGCTTCACTGCCTAGTCAATGAGACCTCTGGTGGCCTTTCCACCCTAGTGGACAGCGTCTCTGTCGTAGAGGCGCTCAAGAGAGAGGACTATGAGGGATACAAGCTGCTCAAGGACACTGCAGTTCGATTTCGCTTCGTGGACAAGGGCGTAGAACTGACATCTCGTCGCCCGATGATTAGCGTCGATGACGCCGGCAACACCTTGGGCGTTCATTACAGTCCTCGCTTGGACAGTCTTCCTCTGCTGGAAGACTCCAAGATCAAAGCATTCCACCGTGCACGCAAGCGCTTGGCTGAGTTGTTCAATCACGAGGATTACGAACTCAAGTTCCGCCTCGATGCTGGTGAGCTAATGCTGTTCGACAACAGCCGGGTTCTGCACGGACGAACCAGTTACGACCCATCCGAAGGTCATCGGCACCTGCAAGGTTGCTACATTGACTTTGATGGCCCACGTGAACGCTTCAGTGAAGTGGTGAAGCGACTCAAAATGCTTGAGGAGGCTGCGTAATGGAGCAGGTAGAATTCATCAGAATGAAAGACGGCACGCACGCTGAATATCACTTTCTGGAAAAACTAGAAAGCGACTTCAACAAAGGTTTGCCGGATCGAATACTCGATGCGCTGAATGGGCTGTCATCGACCTTGAGCGGATACAAGGTCGATCGACTGCAACACTCCCTGCAAGCTGCTGCACGGGCTCAGGCAGACGGTGCAGATGAAGAAATGATCGTTGGTGCGTTGATCCATGACCTAGGAGACTTCCTCGCTCCCTACAACCATTCACAGTATGCCGCCTCTATCATCAGGCCTTATGTGAGAGGGGAAGTAACATGGATCCTACATCACCATGGACTGTTTCAGAACTTCTACTACGCCCATTATTTTGGGGGAGACCGGAACGAGCGTGACAGATACAAGGATCACCCTTGCTATAAGTCATGCGTGAATTTTTGCGAACGCTGGGATCAATCTTCATTCGACCCAGACTACCCTACGCCAGGTATTGAACACTTCGCTCCATTGGTGCACAAGATTTTCAGCCGCAAACCATTCGACCCCACTGTACTAAAAGACGAATACCCAATGATGTAATGGCAGGCCCGCTACGCTTTATTTTTTCCGCATAGCGGGCCAGCTGAGCATATAAAAGATCCCGAATACCGCAAATCCACAGGACTCCAGATGCCGGATTATGAGCAAGATCCCGATGTCCGATTGTGAAGGTGTTGCGTAAACGTTTATCTGCCGACCTCCGAGCTGATCCCAACCCAACCCAACCCAACGCAATGCCCCTGTACCGCAGCTTCGATCAACAGTGGATAACTGTTAACGGTCAGCCCTTTGTTAACAATAATTGTATTAACGCTATTCCGGTCAAGCCATTGCCGCCAGGTTTCAGTTCCAGCTCTCATCCTCAAGCTCGAGACCACAAAGATACATTAATGAAAGTGTTTCCTCGCATGGAATCCGCGCTACGCACCGTCACCAAAGATGATTGCTGCGTCTACATCGGTTGCAAGACAATTCTTTTCGACGTCTGAAATCATTAGCCGCGGCCAAGGCGGCCGTTAAATCGGGTATCTCGGCATCATAAGCATATTGCCGATAGCTTGGTCGCATCCTTCGTAAAGGTGCTCTCATCTCCCTTGGTCTGTAGGTCGGTCGTTGCGCTGGCGAGGTTCGCGAGCGCTGTTGCGACCACGTGTTGAAAGTTGTGCCCTAGGGGTAAGACTAACCGAACGATTGGCTCTGATGAATAGCATTACATCTAAACAGCTTTCAAGTGATTGAAACTGCTGACTTATCGCGGCTTGGGCGAGACGTAACTCTGCCCAAACTTCGTGAAACTCAGGTGGCAGCCGATGCCTCGAACGCGATCAACGGATCCAGCGGAGGAAGCTTTCGTCGATAGCTTTCATAAGAATTATTTATCCGAATGCCCAAGGAATGGTTGTTGGTCAGCATAGAAAGATTAGCTTATGTTATTCGAACTATCTGTTCAACTCACTGAACCCCTCAATCTAGGTTCCGCCCCCCACATGGGGCGCAATGCTGGATCGGACAGAGTTGAATGAAGATTTATTCATAAAATCGAGACTGCATCGTAGCGGTAAAGGAGCTTCTTGTCATGTATTTGAAAATCTCGAAAATATCTGACGAAACGGCGTCTATTCGAAGCTTTTACCTGGTTAACGCATCGGCAGAAACGTCGCTGCCGGAGTTCTCGGCTGGATCTCACATTACCGTGCGCGTAACCGATACTATAAGTAGACAGTACTCGTTAGCAAATACCCCTGGCTCGTCGGATCATTATTTGATCTCGGTTCTTAGGGAGCAGGAAGGACGAGGTGGGTCGCAATGGATACATGATAACTGGAAGATCGGAGATACTATAGAAGCAGAAGGCCCTGCCAACAATTTCAGACTCCACGAATCGGCTGGCAAAGTTATTCTTATTGCCGGCGGCATCGGTATTACCCCTATCCTGTCGATGGCGAGACGCCTGCAACAAATCGGATCCAGGTATCATTTATATTATTGCGCGCGCTCAGTCGAGGAAACTGCGCATTATAACTCAATAGTAACTTCAACCCTGCGCGATAATGTAACGTTTATTCATGACAAAGCAACAGAAGATAGGCGCTTAGATGTGTCCAGTCTGGTGAAAGATCGCGAGGAAGATTGCCACGTGTACGTATGCGGCCCACTAGGGCTTGTGGAGGCCGTCAAGAGTGCGGCCCGAGGCTGCTCCCCGGAGACGGTGCACTACGAGTTGTTCGGGGCGGATCCAAGTGCAGTACGATATCACGAAAGCGACTCAGAATTTACGGTAACAATCGGTAGCAGCGGAAAGTCGTTTGCCGTGCCCCCTGGCCAATCAATACTTCAGGTACTGGCCGATAACGGTGTGACGGTACGAACACTATGCGAAGAGGGGTATTGCGGTTCTTGCCTGACCCCGGTGTTGAGCGGCAAGCCGGATCACCGAGACAGTGTTTTAACGCAGACGGAACGAAACTCTGGACAGCTAATTGCCCTATGTTGCTCGCGTGCAAAGTCCGAAAATCTGATCCTAGACTTGTGAATATGAAACGATCCGGTTTAGCTCGCTCGCGTCGCCTGGCCGAGGGACATAGCGTTCTTGTGATTTCCTGCTTTAGCCTGCCGATGGTTGCTGCGATTTTTCATGGATGCCCGTCTGTATTTGCGTTGCTCGCGGTGAGTGCCTCCGACAGGACTCATTCGGTACCGTCGAATCCGGCCAGATGGGCTGACGGTCAGCCGGCAAATAAGGCCAACGCCGCACCGCTCGCCTCCCGACGCCGGCGATAAGGGCCGACATAGATGGCTGATGGCCCCACGGAAAGTAAGCCAGCAACGAAGCCGGTTGTTGCCGCTGTTTCCGCAGTGAACTGCCTATCGATATATTGTTGAGCGTTTTGGGATCAAATGGAAAACGAACCAGCTAGGGAGGTACAGATGTATAGCCCATTTATACCCAAGAGCCTTAAGCGTCCTAACTTTGTTTTTTTGCACCTATCAATCTTTGACAGATGCACACCGCCAATGAGAAGCCCTTAACCAAGGCTGGCAACAAGCATGCGAGTCAGAAAAAATTGCACATCTTATCGTGCAATGCGCAGATCGGCGTTTCAGCAAACGCAAAGAGTATAACTAAACCATGCTGGCCGGAAGATAATACTGCGAAATAACAAAATCAATTCACAACAGAAAAATCAGAAAAACAAATAAATAACTGCCGCCTTTCTCTTAAATTATCTTGAGGAATTTGCACCATGAACGCATTATCTCCAACGTTATTTCTAATCGCTCTTTCAGCGTCTTTCGTCAGCCAAGCTGCGGAGCCAGACCAATGCCGACTGGTTAAATTCGCAGACCCGGGATGGACTGACATTCAAAGTACCACCGCACTCGCCACGACGATCCTGAAAGCACTCGACTACCAAACAAAAGTGACTTCGCTCGGGGTTCCACTTACGTACAAGGCTTTGGCCGAAGGTAAGAATCTGGATGTTTTTTTAGGAACCTGGATTCCGACCATGGAGTCTGAACTGAAATCATATCGGGACGCTGGTACCATCGATACAGTGCGAGTAAACCTGGAAAACGCCAAGTATACGCTGGCAGTGCCTGAAAACCTCTGGAATTCGGGGCTGAAGGACTTCTCGGATATCGCTAAATTTAAAGATGAGCTAGGTCAGAAGATCTACGGGCCAGAAGCCGGTGATGGCGGAAACAATGCGATTCTGAAAGCAATCGATGAAAACGCCTTCGGCTTGAAAGATGCAGGGTTCACCCTAGTAGCCTCCAGTGAGGCAGGAATGCTTTCCCAAGTCGAGCGGGCAGCGAGGCGAAATTCAGGGATTGTGTTCCTAGGCTGGGAACCTCATCCAATGAATAACCGTTTCAAGTTGAAATACTTGACTGGAGGGGATGACTTCTTTGGGCCCAATTTCGGTCAAGCTACGGTGTATACCACTACCCGTAAGGGCTACGTGGATGAGTGTCAGAACGTGGGGCAACTCCTCAAAAACATGAGCTTCAATGTAGATATGGAAAACCGAATCATGGGTTCAATTCTTGAAGACAAAATGGCGCCTCAAGCAGCGGCAATGGCCTGGCTCAAAGCTAATCCTCAGATTCTGAATACATGGCTATCGAGGGTGACAACTAGGGAGGGTGGGTCTGGCTTAGAAGCGGTGAAGGCCAAGTTGCTTTAAGGATTCAGTCAGCATCCAGCGACACGATGAGTAAAGGCGCTCCATGGGTTCGTTCACCGCAATATTGATCTTCGGTTACGACGGCGCGTGTAGGCAATGTCGGGGAGTAGCAATAACGATGGATCGTCACATTATCGAAAAATTCCTACCAGCTCCAACCCGCCCATTTAAAGGGCGGGTTGGCCCACCAAGAAAACCATTCCACCGTGACGGGTGCCAATTTTAGGGCCGGTTCCAGCGGCAGTGGTCTTGCTCATGTCCGGATCCCGCACGACTCCCCTGTCACCTTGGCGAAGAGCCCGCATGACTCCCCACCGAGCAACATCCTTTCGCTCTAGACAGTTCAATGTAAGCGCCCACGCAACATACATTGCATGATTAAACGGGCGCTCACATGTGCGGTAGCCGTTCGGTAATCTCCATAGCACGCTGCGTCGGCAGGCGTGCAAGAACATCCTTCAAGTAAGCATACGAATCATGCCCGTTGAGCTGCGTCGGCTTTATCAAACTCATGATCGCCCCCGCACGTTTACCGCAACGTAGCGATCCGGCAAACAAACAATTCGAGCGTCCCAGTGCCCACTGTCGGATTTAGTTGTCGGGCGGTCAGAAGCGGTTACCCGCGTCCCTCCAAGATCCGTTCATGCGAGTTTCCCAGCACACGGCTCAAGCCTCTACTTGGGCACTTGGTTTTACATCGTCGACGTTGGCAAATCGCACATCCCATGGGCACCGCAGGTAGTTGGTCTCGAGATTGGCGACCGCATCCGTGCTCCGAGACTCAGCTTCACAACATGTCGTCAATGCCATGGTGTGTCTTTGGTGACCGGTGTGAGGCATGCGCAGCAGCGGCCACCTTGCTGTAGAAACACCCGATACAGGTGGCTCGGCCCTTTAGATAGATAAGCATTTGAAATAACGATTTTTCCCCCATCGGCGTATCTCGCGAGGATGGCGACATACCTCCCATCGCCAAAGCATTTCCCACACTGGGTTCTTGCCCGCGATGGAAACGGCACCGACCTCGTGATCAGTCTTCAAACCGGATTGGGCATTTCTCCGCCCCTTCCAGTTTTCTCAACTCCTCCACCACCGGTGGTCTCGCCCCGCGCAGGGTAAGGCTGCGATCCTGCTGCAACAGTCGCCGCGCTTCCTGGTGCAGCATCTCCACACCTGAATAGTCGATGAAGTTGATTTGCTGCGCCTCGATCACTAAACGTACGCCGTGCATCCGTTGCAGGCGCAACTGCAGGTAATGGCTGGCGCCGAAAAAGATCGATCCGCCGACTTGCAGAATGTCTTCATCCCCGTCGCGCCAGTGCTTCACCCGCGGCTGGGAAGTGCGCTTGAGGTAAAAAAACAGCGAAGCCAAAACGCCGGCGTAGATCGCCGTCTGCAGTTCCAGCAGCAGCGTAGCGATACATGTCAGAGCCATCACCACAAACTCCGCGCAGCTGACCCGCAACAGCGCCCGAATCCCGCGAGTGTCCACCAGACCCCAGGCGATCAACAGAATGCTGCCGGCCATGGCGGGGATGGGGATATGCGCGATCACCTTCGCGCCGAAGATGGCAAACAGCGCCACCCACAGCGCCGAAAAAACCCCGGCAAGCGGCGAGCAGGCGCCGGACTCGTAGCTCAGGCCTGAACGGGTGAAGGAACCGGCTGATAGAGAGCCGGAAAAGAACGCCCCCACGATGTTCGATAACCCTTGGGCGCGGACTTCCTGATTGGCATCGAGCAGTTGCTGCGAACGGGCTGACAAGGAACGGGCAATCGACAGGCTTGTCACCAGACCGAGCATCCCGACCGCTACAGCGCTGGGCAGCAGACGCAGGATCAAGTCCATATCCAGCGGCAATGGACTGAAGGGAGGCAGGCGTCCTACGAACGCGCTGACAAGCTTCACATGACCGAACATGGCTGGCCAGAGCCAGACCAGCAGCTCGCTCAGGATCAGGGTGATCAACAGGGTCGGCCAGCGGCGCAGCAACAATTTCAGGATCACGCCCACCGCTACCGTCCCCAGCCCCAACGTGAGGGAGGGTTTATCCACTTCGCCCAGGTGCTTGAACAGCATCAGGAAGCTGCTCATCGCTGTCGCCTCGTTGGTCACGTCGAGTCCCAGCAGGTTCGGCAGTTGACCGATGGCAATCACCACGGCCGCGCCAAGAGTGAAACCCAACACCACCGAGTGTGAGACGAAATTCACCAAGGCACCAAAACGCAGTAACCCCAATAGCCACTGGAAGATACCGGCGAGCAGCGTCAGCAACAGTATCAGCATGACGTAGTCTTCTGACGCGGGAACGGCCAGGGGACTGACGCTGGCGTACAGGACAATGGAGATGGCCGCCGTAGGGCCGCAGATCAGATGCCAGGACGATCCCCACAGGCAGGCAATCAGCACCGGGACGATCGCGGCGTACAAGCCATACTCTGGTGGAAGTCCGGCAATCAGGGCATAGGCAACGGATTGCGGCAAGGCCAGAATTGCACCGCTGAGGCCGACGATCAGGTCTCGGCAGACGCTGGCGCGGGTTTGCCGCGGCAGCCAGGTCAGGAACGGGAAAAGTGAATGGAGGCTGGGGAAGGCCATGGATCCTCTCGGGTGGGTCTGCGTAAGGGTATCAGGACGGCGCGATTATCGTGGCGAGAAGCTTGCTCCCTCGCCACATACAACCCTTACAACTTCGCTTTTACGGCCGGCAACGCGTCCTTCCCATCCACGGTCTTCACGCCATCCAGCCATTTATCCAGCACCGCTGGATTGGCCTTGATCCATTCCATGGCCGCGACGGCATTGCTGATCTTCTTGTTCGCCACCTCCGCCATGATGCTGTTCTCCATGTCCTGGGTGAAGCTCAGGTTGGTCAGCAGTTTGCCAACGTTCGGGCAGGCCTGTGCATATCCGTTGCGGGTCAGGGTGTAGACGCTGCCCGTGTCACCGAAGTATTTCTCGCCACCCTTCAGATAATGCATTTTCAACTGCACGTTCATCGGGTGCGGTGTCCAGCCGAGGAAGGTCACGAACTTCTTCTTTTTCACCGCGCGGGACACTTCGGCCAGCATCGCCTGCTCACTGGACTCAACGAGCTTCCATTGACCCATATCAAAGTCGTTCTTCTTAATCATTTCCTGCAAGGAGATATTGGCCGGAGCGCCCGAGCCAATGCCATAAATCTTCTTCTGGAACTCGTCGGCATGCTTGTTCAAGTCGGTAAAGTCACGCACACCGGCGTCCCAGACGTAATCGGGGACGGCAAGAGTGAACTCGGTGCCTTCGAGGTTTTTTACCAACTGAGTGACATCGCCAGTGGCCACGAACTTGTCGTAAAAGCCCTGTTGCGCTGGCATCCAGTTACCCAGAAAAACGTCAACCTGACCATCCTTGAGCCCGCCATAGATGATCGGTACCGCCAGAGTGTTGACCTTAGCCTTGTAGCCCATGCCGTCCAGCAAAAAACCGGTAATGGCATTGGTCGCGGCAATGTCGCTCCAGCCCGGGTCGGCCATCTTCACGGTGTCGCAGTCTTGCTCGGCGAACGCCGAGGCACTGCCCAGCGCCAGTAGCCCTACCGTCAGGACTATAGAAAACTTTTGCATTGACTTCCCCTTAACATTATTGGTTTTGGCAGGGTTGTGGATAACGTGCTTTGCGCTCCAGATCATCTAGGTCGATATGGTTGCGCATGTACTGCTGACTGGCGTCGACCAGCGGCTGGTGATCCCAGCTCTTCAGCTTGCCGATGGTCAGCGCTTTGGCGACGAAGCGCCGACGACGCTGGCTGGCGAGCACCTGCTGGTGTATCAGCGGAATATTCCATTTGGCACGCGCGTCGGCCAGAAACTCCTCGAACAGCGACCGGTGTTGCGGCGACTGGCTGAGTTCTTCCTGCTCGCGCGGATCGTTGTGCACATCAAAGAGTAGGCAAGGGTCGTCTTCGCTGTAGATGAATTTGTAAGCGCCGCGGCGAATCATCATCAGCGGGCTTATGGTGCCCTCAGCCATGTATTCGCCAAAGACTTCGTCGTGGCCGCCCTGCCCTTGCAGGTGCGAAACCAGTGAGCGCCCGTCCAGAGGCAAACCTGGTTCCAGCGAACCGCCGGCCAATTCGACGAAGGTCGGCAGCAGGTCGGCGGTGGAGACTGCTGCGCTGACCCGGCCGGCGCCAAATTGCCCGGGCGCACTGATCAGCAGAGGTACTCGCGCAGCCATCTCGAACCAATGCATCTTGTACCAGAGCCCACGTTCACCGAGCATGTCACCGTGGTCGCCGGAGAACACGATGATGGTGTCGTCGATCAGGCCCGTATCTTCGAGGGTTTGCAGGAGTTTGCCGACGTTACTGTCGATATAGCTGCATGCACCGAAGTAGGCACGGCGCGCATCGCGGATTTTATCCACAGGCAACGGTTTGTCCCACAGGTCAAACACTTTCAGTAAACGTTGGGAATGCGGGTCAAGTTCGGACTGCGGCGGGGTTTCAGGCAATGGAATGTCGGCATCGTCGTACATATCCCAGAACGCTTTGGGGATGGTGTACGGATCGTGCGGGTGTGTCATCGACACCGTGAGGCAGAACGGCTGGTCGCCGTCTTCGCGGATGTGGTCGAACAGGTATTGCTGGGCCTTGAACACCACCTCTTCATCAAAATCCAGTTGATTGGTACGCACACACGGCCCGGCTTGCAGCACCGACGACATGTTGTGGAACCAGGTAGGACGCACGTCCGGTTCATCCCAGTTCACCGACCAGCCATAGTCGGCGGGATAGATATCGCTGGTCAGGCGCTCTTCATAACCGTGCAACTGGTCTGGGCCGCAAAAGTGCATCTTGCCGGACAATGCCGTGCGGTAACCGAGGCGACGCAAGTGGTGGGCGTACGTCGGTACATCGGCGGGGAAATCGGCCGCGTTGTCATAGCCACCAATCTTGCTCGGCAACTGACCGCTGACCAGGGTAAACCGCGACGGTGCGCACAGCGGGCTGTTGCAGTACGCGGCATCGAACACCACGCCTTCCGCGGCGAGGCGACTCAGATTGGGCAGTTTGATGGGCGAGGAACCGTAGAACGGCAACATTGGCGCGGCCATCTGATCGGCCATGATGAAAAGAATATTTTTGCGCTTCATGTGATTGCGGCATTCCATAGTGAATATTTATGCGAGAGTGCTGCAATCGAGCATGAAGACCATGAAGCTTGAGGTAAAGCCCATACACAGCAATGACTGGGATAAGCACAGCTTATGTATGACGCCCTTGTTAAATTATCTCCAGGCTTACCGCGGGCGTTCGAGGCCGCAGCTAGGCAGAGTAGTTTTACCTCCGCTGCGGTGGCACTCAGCACCACGCAACCGGCTATCAGCCAACAGATCAAACGATTGGAAGATCAACCGGGACGAAGTTGTTTGATCAGATCTATCGCGGCATTGAATTAACCGAATCCGGGGCGCTACTTTCCAGCGGGTGCAAGCAGCTTTGCAGAACATCTTGAAGTTGCTCTGCATCAAACTCGGCATCAGAGCCGTGCCGCACCCTTGGCCAACAGATGCTCCCTTGATTCAAGCGCCGGGCTCCAACCCAAATCCCCACGCCGTCATAGACCAACACTTTCATGCGATTGGCGCGGCGGTTGGCGAACAGATAAGCACAGTGCAGCTTCGCCGCACTGAACATCGCAACAACTAGCGCAAGAGCGGCTTCAGTGCCGGCGCGCATCTCCACGGGTTCGATAGCGAGAGGTTTGCACTGAGGTTGTGGGCAAGAGCGAAAATTGGCAATCGAGGCGTCAGCCTGCGCGCACCCGGCGATAACCTTGGCTTGAAAAGGACTGGAAATAGGAACGGCGCTCCAGTGGCATGGGCATCCGCTTAAAAAGGCTAGAAATGGTGTCCACTTAAATGTAGGTGGACACCATCGCCTTAAGCGTTGGCATTAGGAAGGTGTGCTGTCCGGACTTACAGTTCAATCATTCGTAAGCGTTCCGTAACCGTCCGGCCAAGGCACCTACCGAACTCCAGCATTAAGGGCGATGGTGTCCGCGTATTTTTAAGCGGACACCATCGCCCTTATCGCTAGGACTTTCATGCGCCAACGAAGCTCTTACCCCAAACCATTCAAAGCCCAGGTCGTCCAGGAATGTCTGCAACCCGGAGCGACGATTTCCAGCGTGGCCATCCATCACGGCATCAACGCTAACGTGATCCGCAAGTGGCTACCTGCTTACCGGGATCAATCGCCTGCAACCTTGCCGGCTTTTGTTCCAGTAAAAGCGGTACCAAGGCGAGCAACAGAAGAGATGGTCACCATCTCGCTGCCTCTGGGTGATAAATCCATCACCGTAAAGTGGCCAGCCTCGGATCCGGACGGCTGCGCGTGTTTTATTCGTGGCCTGGCCCAATGATTCGTGTCGATGCCATCTGGCTCGCCACCGAGCCCATGGACATGCGCGCCGGCACTGAGACCGCGTTGGCCAGAGTGGTCGCGGTGTTCGGTGCGGCGAAGCCGCACTGCGCTTATCTCTTTGCCAACCGCCGGGCGAACCGGATGAAAGTCCTGGTGCACGACGGCGTCGGTATCTGGCTGGCGGCGCGGCGCTTGAACCAAGGTAAGTTTCATTGGCCAGGCATCCATCGGGGGACGGAGGTCGAACTCGACCCCGAACAACTTCAGGCACTGGTACTTGGATTGCCCTGGCAACGAGTCGGTGCGGGCGGCGCAATCACATTGCTTTAAACGCTCCTTTCAGCTGTAGCACTCGGGCTGCTTTGGTAAAATCCACGGCATGACTTCCTTGCCCGATCTCGACCAAATGACTCCTGAACAACTGCGCGCACTGGCTGCGCAGTTGATGTCCAAGATCGACACCCAGGACAGAAAGATTCATCGTGATGAGACGATCATCGAGCAACTCACTCACGAAATCGCCATTCTCAAACGCCACAAGTTCGCCAAGCGCAGCGAGCAGATCAGCCCGGCGCAAGGCAGCTTGCTCGATGACCTGCTCAATACCGACCTAGAAGCCATCGAGGCGGAGTTAAAAGCACTTCATCCTGCACCTGCGCAGACAGAACCACGCCAGCAACCCAAGCGTGCACCGTTACCGCCGCAGTTCCCGCGTACCGTGATCCATCACGAGCCAGACAACACCCAATGCACCTGCGGCTGCCAGCTTCAGCGCATCGGCGAAGATGTCAGTGAGAAGCTGGACTACACGCCGGGCGTGTTCACCGTCGAACAGCACGTTCGTGGGAAATGGGCCTGCCGCCAATGCGAAACGCTGATCCAGGCGCCGGTGCCGCCGCAGGTAATCGACAAGGGTATCCCCACGGCGGGCCTGCTGGCCCACGTGATGGTGGCCAAGTTCGCCGACCACCTGCCGCTGTATCGACAGGAAAAGATCTTCGGTCGTGCCGGTCTAGCCATCCCGCGTTCGACACTGGCGCAGTGGGTGGGCCAAACTGGCGTGCAGCTTCAGCCGCTGGTCGATGCGCTGCGCGAAGTGGTGCTGGCCCAGCGCGTGGTTCACGCCGATGAAACGCCGGTAAAAATGCTGGCGCCCGGCGAGAAGAAAACCCACCGCGCCTATGTGTGGGCCTACAGCACGGCGCCGTTTTCGGCACTCAAAGCCGTGGTCTACGACTTCAGCCCCAGCCGTGCCGGCGAACATGCGCGTAACTTCCTGGGCACCTGGAACGGCAAGCTGGTTTGTGACGACTTCGCCGGCTACAAGGCCAGCTTCGAGCTGGGCATCACCGAAATCGGCTGCATGGCCCATGCGCGCCGCAAGTTCTTCGACTTGCATATCGCCAATAAAAGCCAGTTGGCGGAACAGGCTCTTCACTCGATTGGCGGACTGTACGAAGTCGAGCGAAACGCCAAGGAAATGAGCGACGAAGATCGCTGGCGATTACGCCAGGAAACAGCGGTGCCCATCGCCGAAAAACTGCATGAGTGGATGCTGGCCCAACGCGAACTTGTGCCCGAGGGTTCGGCTACGGCCAAGGCTCTGGATTACAGCCTCAAACGCTGGATAGCGCTGACGCGCTACCTGGAAGATGGTGCTGTGCCCATCGACAACAATCAAATCGAGAACCTAATCCGGCCGTGGGCTCTTGGCCGCTCGAATTGGTTGTTCGCAGGCTCGCTACGCAGTGGCAAACGTGCCGCAGCGATCATGAGTTTGATCCAGTCTGCGCGGCTCAATGGGCATGATCCATATGCATACCTGAAGGATGTACTTACACGCCTGCCGACGCAACGGGCGAGTGAGGTTGATCAGTTGTTGCCACATTGGTGGACGCCTACCTAACCACGTAAGTGGATTTAGGTAGGCGCTATTCCGCTAGCTATAGGATCCGAGACGGATCAGATCCAATCTAGCGTCCAGCGGATTCAGCTTTGGCAGAATCTTATCCGATTACCGAAAGGGTCATAAACCTCCAGAACCTGCCCCCATCCCTGCTGGACAATATCCGGACGACCGTATCCGTACCGTTTGCCAAGTAGCTCATCACGAAGCATTTCGATATTTTGCATCGGAACAAATATCGTCGACCCTGGACTGGCATCACCATGATGTTCGGACAAGTGGAGCTGTAACCCGTTTCGATTGATCCCTAAATACAGCGGTAGATCCGCTTCGAATCGGTGCTCAAACTCGACGCTAAAGCCCAGAAAATCAATATAAAACTCGCGGGCCTTGGTTTCGTCAAATATTCGCAATATGGGAATTGCTTTGTCGAATGTTACAGCGGGTTGAGGATTTTCATCCGGAAGCATCGCTGATGCTACGTTCCAGTCCTTATAGCCCAGTTGCTGTGCCACCAGTTCGAGTGCAACGGAGTGCGACACTTCCTGATTGCGCTTCTCCAACGAAGCACGCAGGCTCTTGGCCATCTGTTTGGCTTTCTGGATTGAAGACATTATTTCTCCTGGAGTCGAAGCATTTTGGTGCTCGCCTTGCCAAACCTCGACCATCAAGAGAGATACGATGTGGTTTGTAAAAATATGCTTTCACCTTTCCTTTACGGAGCGAGCGGCTGGCAGCATCGGCCAGCCCTGATAATACACAACCACTAATAAAGGCGAAAGTTTGTGCCAGCAGGCCGCGTAAAATCACGCAAGGTGGGTTAACCGGGCGCATACAGCGTTCCGGGAACACACCTTCCGAACTCCAGCATTAAGGACGATGGTGTCCGCGTATTTTTAAGCGGACGCTATAGCCCTTAACGGCAGGACTTCCAATGCGCCAACGAAGCTCTTATCCCAAATCGTTCAAAGCCCAGGTTGTTCAGGAATGCCTGCAACCAGGCGCGACCATATCCGGCGTCGCCATCAGTCATGGCATCAACGCCAACGTAATTCGAAAGTGGATGCCGCTGTACCGGGATCAGCCACCAGCGGTACTACCTGCTTTTATTCCAGTGAAATCTACGCCAAAACGGCAGACTGAAACGTCGGTGATCATTGATCTACCGTTTGGCGATCAATCGATCACTGTGAAATGGCCAACTTCAGATCCTGAAGGGTGCGCCCGCTTTGTCCGTGGATTCACCCAATGATTCGCATAGATGCCATCTGGCTCGCCACCGAACCCATGGATATGCGTGCAGGCACTGAAACTGCGCTGGCCAAAGTGATTGCGGTGTTCGGTGCGGCGAAGCCGCACTGCGCTTATCTGTTTGCCAATCGCCGTGCTAATCGGATGAAAGTGCTGGTGCACGACGGAATTGGTGTTTGGCTGGCTGCACGCCGGTTGAACCAGGGCAAGTTCTATTGGCCTGGCATTCGGCAAGGCTGCGAAATGGAGCTGGATGCCGAGCAACTTCATGCCTTGGTGCTCGGTTTACCTTGGCAAAGGGTTGGAGCTGGCGGTGCAATCACACTGCTTTAAAAGGCTGTAATTAGCTCCTTGGCCTACTGTCGTAAGCGACCTGCTTTGGTAAAATCCAAGGCATGACTCCCTCGCCCAATCTCGATCACATGACCCCCGATCAACTGCGTGCATTCGCTGCGCAGTTGCTGTCGCAGGTCGACACGATGGGCAAGAAGATCCAGCGGATCGAAACGGTCAACGAACAGCTCACCCACGAAATCGCACTGTTCAAACGCAACAAGTTCGCCAAGCGCAGCGAGCAACTTAGCCCTCATCAGGGCAGCCTGCTCGACGACCTGCTTGATACTGATATCGCAGCAATCGAGGCTGAGTTAAAGGCGGTCAATCCGCCTGCCGCGCCAGCCGAACGGCGTCAGCAGCCCAAGCGTGCGCCGTTGCCGCAGCAGTTTCCACGCACTGTCATCCGCCACGAACCAGAGAGCACCCAGTGCGTGTGCGGCTGCCAGCTTCAGCGCGTCGGCGAAGACGTCAGCGAGAAACTGGATTACACGCCGGGCGTGTTCACGGTCGAGCAACACGTACGTGGAAAATGGGCCTGCCGCGAGTGTGAAACGCTTATCCAGGCGCCGGTACCGGCGCAAGTGATCGACAAAGGCATCCCGACCGCAGGCCTGTTGGCTCATGTGATGGTGGCCAAGTTCGCTGACCATTTGCCGCTATATCGACAAGAGAAAATCTTTGGCCGTGCCGGCCTGGCTATTGCTCGTTCGACACTGGCGCAATGGGTCGGCCAAACCGGCGTGCAGCTCCAGCCGCTTGTCGATGCGTTACGCGAAACGGTACTTGCCCAAGGAGTGATCCACGCTGACGAAACTCCGGTGCAGATGCTCGCGCCGGGCCAGAAGAAGACCCATCGTGCCTACGTTTGGGCTTACTGCACTACACCTTTTTCGCCGCTCAAGGCAGTGGTTTATGACTTCAGCCCGAGCCGTGCGGGCGAACATGCGCGTAACTTCCTTGGTCAGTGGAATGGCAAGTTGGTGTGCGACGATTTCGCCGGCTACAAAGCAAGCTTCCAGCAAGGCACCACTGAAATCGGCTGCATGGCGCATGCCCGCCGCAAGTTCTTCGATCTGCATGCGACCAATAAGAGCCAACTGGCCGAAAAGGCGCTGCACTCGATTGGCGGGTTGTACGAAATCGAACGGCAAGCGCGGGATATGAACGACGAGGATCGCCGGCGAATACGGCAAGAAAAAGCGGCACCGATACTCAATGCACTGCATACCTGGATGCTGGCCCAGCGCGATCTTGTGCCCGAAGGCGGCGTTTTTCAAGGTTGTTGTCGCGTCGCCGTCTAACTATGCCGCTCTTTTCTCGGTCTGCTGCTGCCGATCCGGGTTCAACATCACAGTGCCCATCGGCTCCCAGTTTCTTGTCTGGCCAGAC
>NZ_CAXAPN010000056.1:0-20783 GCF_963971015.1 Pseudomonas sp. RA_15y_Pfl2_54 | reverse complement strand
ATCGGCGCTTGGGTGAAAGGAGGAGGGTGAAATCTCCCACGGTCTGTACTGCGCTAACAGTCAGAATCGAGCCTTGTCCCTCCTCCTCCCTTCAAGTCCTACCATACAAGCGGGCTTGCTCGCGAAGGCGGTGCGTCAGTCGACGACAATGGTGACTGACCCGACGCTTTCGCGAGCAAGCCCGCTCCCACATTGGTTGCTGCGTTTTATTCAGATGTTGGCGCGCAACACTGAAGCTGGCAGCGCCTCACCGCGCTCGGCTGTCGCCGCCACCGCGGCAATCAACCCCTCCAACTCATAACCCTGCGCCTTGAGCCAGTCCTGATCGTAATAAGTGTCGGCATAGCGCTCGCCGCCGTCGCACAGAATCGCCACGATCGACCCCGACTCACCCGCTGCTTTCATCTGCTGCGCCGCCATCAGCGCACCGATCAGGTTGGTGCCGCTTGACCCACCGACATGCCGGCCCAGACGTTGCGCCATATAATGCATGGCCGCCAGCGACAAGGCGTCCGGCACTTTGACCATCGCATCGATCACCTTGGGCAAGAACGACGCTTCCACCCGAGGCCGGCCAATGCCTTCAATCCGCGAACCACAATCCAGACGCAGACTCGCATCGCCGCTCTTGTAGTAATCGAAGAATACCGAGCGTTCGGCGTCGGCGCACAACACGCGGGTGCAGTGCTGGCGATAGCGCACGTAGCGGCCAAGGGTTGCTGTGGTGCCGCCAGTGCCGGGGCTGGAGATCAGCCAACTCGGTTCGGGGTGCCGCTCGTAGCGCATTTGCTGAAAAATCGACTCGGCGATGTTGTTGTTCGCTCGCCAGTCGGTGGCGCGCTCGGCATAGGTGAACTGATCGATGAAGTGGCCACCGTGCTCACGGGCCAAACGTTCGGATTCAGCGTAAATCTGCGTCGGATCGTTCACTAGGTGACTCTGGCCGCCATAGAAAGCGATCTGGGCAATCTTTTCCTTGGAGGTGGTCGCCGGCATCACCGCAATAAACGGCAAACCCAGCATCCGTGCGAAATACGCCTCGGAGATCGCCGTCGACCCACTGGATGCCTCGATCACCGGAGCGCCGGGCTTGAGCCAGCCATTACACAACGCGTAGAGAAACAGTGAACGCGCCAGCCGATGCTTGAGGCTGCCGGTGGGATGGCTGGATTCATCCTTGAAGTACAACTCAATGCCCGCAAACCCCGGCAGCGGCAAGGGAATCAGGTGGGTGTCGGCGCTGCGCTGGAAGTCCGCTTCAATGATTCGGATGGCTTCGCGGGCCCACTGTCGGTTGTCGCTCATGGTGAGGGTTCTCGTTGGATCTGGCAGGAAATCAGCCTCGTCAAAAGGCTCAGTCGTCAGCTTAGGAAAAAACCTGCATCACGCACAGGTACAGCTGAGTTTCAATATGTCGAGTAACTGCTAGGCTCAGCAGGGCCAACGGCAAACCACTCTGTAACGACATATAACAAAAAAAGAATATGAGTTTTGTTTTAACAACCAACAGTCCGGGTTAGGGTGTTCCACCTTTTGACTATTCGATGGAGAGCGACCTTGCCTCTGCGTAGCACTTTCACGCGTTTCTTTCAGTTGGAAGCTGCCAGCGGTCTGTTATTGATCGCCGCGGCCATTCTGGCTCTGATTATCAACAACTCGCCACTGTCGTGGCTGTATACCGGGCTGCTCGATACTCCGGTGGTGGCGCAGATCGGTGCGTTGAAAATCGCCAAACCCATGCTGCTGTGGATCAACGACGGTCTGATGGCAATGTTCTTCCTGCTGATCGGTCTGGAAGTGAAGCGCGAAGTGCTTGACGGCCAGTTGTCGAAACCCTCGCAGATTGTCCTGCCCGGTGCCGCGGCGATCGGCGGCATGGTCGTGCCAGCGCTGATCTACTGGTTCCTTAACCGTGACAACCCGCCGGCCCTCGACGGTTGGGCGATCCCAACCGCCACCGATATTGCCTTCGCCCTCGGCGTGCTGGCTTTGCTCGGCAAGCGTGTGCCGGTGTCGCTGAAACTGTTCCTGATGACCCTGGCAATCATCGATGACCTCGGTGCCATCGTGATCATTGCGATCTTCTACTCCGGCGAACTCTCGACCCTGTCACTGGGTCTGGCGGCAGCGTGCATCGCAGCATTGGTGGCGATGAACCGCCTGGGGGTGGTCAAGCTCGGGCCGTACATGATCATCGGCCTGATCCTTTGGGTTTGCGTACTCAAGAGCGGCGTCCACGCAACGCTGGCCGGTGTGACGTTGGCCTTCTGCATTCCGCTACGGACAAAAAACGCCGAGCCTTCGCCGCTGTTGACCCTCGAACACGCGCTGCACCCGTGGGTGGCCTACGGCATCCTGCCGCTGTTCGCCTTCGCCAACGCCGGCCTTTCGCTGAGTGGCGTGACCGTCGAAAGCTTCACCCACCACGTCCCGATGGGTATCGCTGTGGGCCTGCTGCTGGGCAAGACCGTTGGCGTATTTGGCCTAACCTGGCTGGCAGTCAAGATCGGCATCGCCACCCTGCCCCAAGGTGCGAATTGGGGTCAGGTGCTGGGGGTGGCGATTCTCTGCGGCATCGGCTTCACCATGAGCCTGTTCGTTGGCTCGCTGGCCTTTGAGCCAGGTCTCAGCGATTACGCCGGGATGGACCGGATGGGCATTTTGACCGGCTCGATTCTGGCGGCATTGATCGGGTATGCGGTGACGGCGGCGGCGAGCCGCCAAAGCACCCTACAATCTGAGAAACCAGCTGCGTCATGAGTATCAGCACGCTTCGCGCAAGGCTTAGCAATGAGCCGCGCAAGTGTGCTATGTCTTTCGTTAACCTCAGCCGCCTCTCGAGCACGGTATTTCTCGGAGCCATCCATGTCACGTAAAGCAGAAAAACGCCCAATGACGGATGATCAGATTGCCGTGCAGGAATCCCGGATTCCAGATATCGCCCTGAAGGCATTCAATAACGCCTATAGGATGGCACTTGCCAACAGCGCAGCCGTTCTTGTTGCTAAAGCTGGCCAACTGTTCGAGGTGACGGAGTAGACCTCCGTTGCTTTGCGCTCGATCGGCACTTATGGAAACCTGAAAAGCGGTACTCGCCTGCACATCAATAAATCTTCAAAACAGGTTACTTCTTGAGCACACCAAGAATACGGATATTTGCGGGACCTAATGGATAGGGAAAAAGCACCTTCAATCGACTTGTTCCTGCCCATTTTCTTGGAAACTACATCAATCCTGATGATATCGAACGGGCGATTAACGATACGGGATACGTTGACTTCACCTCATATCGAATCGAATCTCATAAAGCAGGGATTTTTGAATTTTTCCGTGAACATGCGCTTTCAAAGAAATCCCCACGTTCATTGGCAAAGCTGGACTCACTTGCGATTGAAGGTGAAAGACTCAGCTTCGCAAATACTGAAATCGACTCCTACGTCGCTTCAGCCCTTTCCGATTTCATACGCCGGTCGCTGATCAAAGAACGCATCAGCTTTACGTTTGAAACGGTCATGTCCTCCTCAGCCAAAGTTAACCTGCTCGCCTAGGCTCATGACTCTGGCTACAGAGTCTACGTTTATTACGTCGCTACAGCTGATCCTGAAATCAATATAGCCAGGGTTGCCTACCGCGTATCGCAAGGTGGACATAGCGTTCTTCCTGAAAAAATAAAGGCCCGTTACTGGAGATCTCTGGAGCTTTTGTCTGAAGCTATCCTTACATCCAACAGAGCCTACATTTTCGATAACTCGGATGAAGGCAGCGAAGGGCTGACACAAATAGCAGAAATCACTGATGGAGAACTGATTGAAATCAAGTCAGCTATCCAGCCCCCCCCTGATTCAAAGAGTTCGTACTCGATAAATTGTTGTAGTCGAACAATCCCACGCTTATAGAGACGCGTCCTACAGCCACAAAATGCCTGCTTCGTTAACGTCGCCCAGCCCCTCCCCAGGGACGGTCGATGGATGAACGAAAGGACGATCAGTGGCTCGCAACAAGGACATTCCCCGGGTTCCCAACCCACCACAAGGCGACGGGCATTACGTCACCTACCGCTATATGACGGCCAGTGAACTGGCTGCGCGCGATGCCAGACAAAACGCTTACGACGCCATGCTGGCGCGCCAGGAGGCCTTCGAGCGCAGTCGTGAAATCGCTGCGACAAAGCCTGACCCCCTGCGCGCCGGATGCGTCTTTGCCAAATCTTGCAAGTTGCCAGACGCAATCATTGATTACTCCAATCCTTCGGGGATGGTGCCGACCGATAGTTTGAAAGACTACGGCGAACTGATCCTGCTCGGTGCCCGCGAAGCCGATATCAACGGTGCCGTCGCGTTGAAGAACATCAGTGCGACGGCCATCCCGACAGGATTTGGCAACTTCGCTCTGGCCGGATCTGCATTCGAAGCATTGCCTGCCGTTGCCGCCAGCACTGCTGCCGCCACGTTGGTTGGACTGGTCGCGCTGTTCATGCCCTCAAGCCTGGGCGACAGCGCCCTCTACACCGATGATCAACTGCGCGCCCTGAAACAGGCCCGCACCCGCGTTCGTTTGCGGGTAGAGCAACAGGCCGACGGCAGCCTCAAGGGTTACGGCTTCTACACCGGCAAGAACCGTGATTGGGAAATGGTGGATGTCGTGAAGTTCACTGCGCGTGGCAGTCAGTTCATTGCTGACTTGGGTGAAGGCGTCGAACTGATCTGGACACCGGCCGTGGATGGTGCGGACATTCTTGGCATTCCTGCACTGGAGGCCGCTCCGCAGGCGCCGCACATCTGGGTTTATCCGCCAACGAAAGCAGCAGACGGGATTCTGGTGAATCCGGTTTATCCGCCGGAGTATCGGGATTTCATTCTGGTGTTTCCGGCGGATTCTGGAATTCGGCCTGTGTACATCGTTCTAAGCAGGGCGCGCGACCATGCTTACTACGACCACCCTAAGACGCTACCCGCCTTCCCTGATGCAGTTAGAGTAAAGTCGAAATCATCGGTGAAAGGTGGCGGGAAGCGGCGAGCACGCTGGGTAGACCGCAAAGGTCGAATTTATGAATGGGATTACAAAAGTAACGCGGTCGAAAAATACGACAAATTGGGAACTACTCATTTGGGCGAGTTCAATCACCTGACGGGTGAGCAAACCGGGCCTGCAGTGCCGGACAGAAGAACCTCTAGAAACTAAGGATTGAGACATGCGCTACCTTTCTATAACCGGCTTTTACCCCGATGACGCTCAAGACGACTCTCTGCAATTCGAGTTAGATATCACCGGTAGCGAGATGAATGAAAAAGTCGCACAGCTCATTGAGTCCAAACCCCTAAGTGAACTGGAACCCGGGGAGTTGTTATTGAGCACAGATCAGGTAGCTGCGCTGGAAACTCTTCTCAAAGTTAGCCTTCCGAACGGTTTGGAGTTTTTTTTGGGCACATGTGCCGATTACTGACTTACCCGGGTTGTAAGCAAAAAACAAAAACCCCGACCAGTCACCTGATCGGGGTTTTCTTTTACCGCTCGCTCGCGCTTAGTGCGAAACGCGGCTGGTCCCGCCAACGGTGGAGATGCGCACGCGCTCGCCAACACGGAACACTTCATTCTCCTGAACCTGCTGCACATAGGCACGCATGCTGCCGTCATCCTCACGCACGGTGATTTCCACACCTTGGGTACGCGTCAGGCCTTCCTCGGTCGCCGAACCGATCAGACCACCCGCCACCGCGCCGATGACCGCTGCGACGATGCTGCCGCGACCGCCACCAATGGCGCTGCCGCCGACACCGCCAACCACTGCGCCTGCTGCGCCGCCGATCGGGGTCTTGGTGCCTTCGATTTTCACCGGTCGCAGGGACTCGATGGTGCCCATGCGAATCGTCTGCACGCGACGTGCTTCGTCACGGGAGTAGGAGTCACCGGTCAGGCTCGATTGGCAGCCGGTAAGCAACATCGCCATCGTGGAAAAGGAAGCAACCAGCAGAACAGACTTACGCATAGCATCAACTCCAAAGGACAGGTATTCATTAAACTCCGCAGCTTGACGCCTGTCACGGCGCAACCCGGATAAAATTGCTTTCATTCAGGCCCGGTACAGGCGCCCTGCGAACTCACCAACATTAGCGCCAAATTCCATTTCTTGCGCCGCCGACCCAAGGATTTTCATGGATTACTTGATCATTGTCGTCACTAGCGTTGCCGGTCTGTACTTCCATTGGTGGCTTTACGTGCGGATCAAACGCTGGATGGATCGCGATCTGGCATTGTCGCTGGCCGGCAAGGATGAAGGCAAACGCGCCTTCATGCTCGAAAAATTGAAACAGGCACAGACGCAGAAGATCAAGCGTCGGGATCTGCCGCAATGGCTTGAGGCCGCTGCGGCAGGCTATCCCGCTCGGTAGACTGCTTAAGGTGCCAGACGTTCAACAATCCAGTCGGCGCCCTGCAAGCGGTAGTTGAGGCGATCGTGCAGACGGCTCGGACGGCCCTGCCAGAATTCGATGCGCTCGGGCAGCAGGCGGTAACCGCCCCAATGTTCCGGGCAGTCAGGCTGAGTGTCACTGAAGCGCTGCTCGGTAGCCTTGAGTAGATCCTCCAGCTCGCCACGCCCGTTGATCACCCGGCTCTGCGGCGACGCCCAGGCACCGAGACGGCTGCCCAGCGGGCGCACCTGATAATACGCATCGGATTCCTCAGGCGTGACCTTCACCACCCGCCCTTCGATACGCACCTGGCGCTCAAGGGACGGCCAGAAGAAGGTCATGGCGGCAAACGGATTGGCCGCCAGATGCTGGCCCTTGGCACTGTCGTAGTTGGTGAAGAAGGTGAAACCCTGCTCATCCAAGCCCTTGAGCAGCAGAATGCGGCAATGCGGACGCCCGTGCGCATCAACCGTGGCCAGGGTCATGGCGTTGGCTTCCACCGGCGCCTGCTCGGTTTTCACCGCGTCAGCGAACCACTGGTGAAACAGCGCAAACGGCTCCCGCGGGGCTTGAGCCTCGGTCAAACCATCCCGAGTGTAATCACGACGCATATCTGCCAGAGCCTGGGTCATGGCGCATTCCTTTTCGTTAGCGAATCACTTTTTGGTGGTATCGGTCGCTGCGACTTTCTTGTCTGTTGCAGCGGCTTTGGCTGGAGCGGCTTTCTTGGCTGGAGCCTTGGCCGGTGCTTTCTTCGCCGGCGCCTTGGCAGCAGCTTTCCTGACCGGCGCTTTTTTAGTCGCCGGTGCGGCAGCTTTCTTCGCCGCGGGTGCCGGGGCCACCGGTTTGGCCGCTGGCTTGACGTCCTGCTTAGCGACCAGGGTCACTGGCCTCGGCGCCGGCATGTTGTACTTGCTCAACAGCGCAACCATGGTGTTCTGCGGAGTGACCAGCAGTTCCACACGACGGTTCAGGGCACGCCCCTCTGCACTGTCATTGGCCGCACGCGGCGCTTCGGAACCCATACCGCGCAGCATCAGGCGATCACGTTGCAAGCCACTGAGACGGAAAATCGCCGCAATGGCCTGGGCACGTTCCTGACTCAATTTGACGTTGGCGGGCGCGGCGCCACTGGAGTCGCTGTGCCCCAGAACCAGCACGGCGGTTTTCGGATCGGCTTCGAGGATTTTCGCAACGCGGGTGAACGGGCCTAGGGTGACCGGCAGCAGCATGGCGGGACGATCCGGGTTGAACGAGCCTTCGACCGGCGCCGTTACGACCAGCACGTTGTCGCGACGCTCGAGTTGCAGATTGCTGTCCTTGACCGCTTCGCGCAGGCGCGGCTCATAATCGTCGAGCCAGGCCTGAGTGATTTTCGGGTCAGGCATCGGCACGATTTTGGCCGTGTTCTGATCCTTGCCGCCGAACGGCCACCACCATTTACCGCCCGCCTCAGCGTCGGCCTTGGCCACGGCGGCCGGTTTGGCTTCGTTTTTTGCTTCAGTTTTGGTAGCCGAATCATCGGAACCGAACGGCCAGTACCAAGGGTTGCTACTCTCGGCTTTGGCAACCGGGGCAGTGGCGGCAGGCTTCAACGGGGCCGGGGCTGGCTCTTTGGCCGCCACCTTGTCGGAAGATCCGAACGGCCACCAACTGCTGCCGTCCGCATCGTTTTTCGGGGTCTGTGCGCAACCGGTGATCGCAACACACAAGGCCAGGGCGAGCGTCTTTTTAGATGACATTGAAAATCCACAAAATGAAGTAATGAAAAATCAGAGCACTATCGCCCGGATAAACAGTCGCTTTGAATCGAAAATCGTGTCGAGGTTCCAGCCCTGGAACCTCCTTTGATGCTTTATAGACAAGTGGCAAGCACCCGCGCGAGCTTCTGCGCGCGCGGATCCATCAAGACGTATGGCCCAAGGGTATTTGTCACAAAACCGAACGCGACATCATGCTCAGGGTCAGCAAAACCGATGGAGCCGCCCGCCCCCGGATGACCGAACGCCCTTGGGCCGAGGCCGTAGGTGGCATTGGGCACGTCCGGTTGATCGAGCATGCAGCCGAGGCCGAAACGGGTCCGGGTCAGCAGGGTCTTGTCTTCGCCGAGACTGTGCTCACGGGTCAGCTCTTCGAGCATGTCGCTTTCGAGCAGGCTGCCGTCGAGCAGTCCGGCGTAGAAACCGGCGAGACTGCGCGCATTGCCGTGGCCGTTGGCCGCCGGTTGCTGCATGCGTCGCCATTGCGGCTTATTGGTGCTGGTGAGCACCGACGGCGGATTGGTGAAGGCGCGGGTGGTCATGGCGGTGGGTTCGCGCAGGGTCACTTGCAGCAGACGTTGCGCGGCCGCATCGCCGGCATTGCCCTTGCCCCGAGCGATGTGCGCCACGCGGTGGAATTCTTCATCGGCCAGGCCGACGTGGAAATCCAGGCCCAATGGCTTGGCGACACGGGCGACGATCGATTCGCCAGGGCCGCGACCATCAGCACGACGCAGCAATTCGCCGATCAGCCAGCCGTATGTGATCGCGGCGTACCCGTGACCGGTGCCCGGCGTCCACCACGGCGCTTCGGCCGCCAGGGCGTCGACCATGGTTTGCCAGTCGTAAAGGGCTTCGGGCGCCAACAGTTCGCGCAGGGCCGGCAGACCGGCCTGATGGCAGAGCAAGTGGCGCAGGGTGACGGATTCTTTGCCGGCGGCGGCGAACTGCGGCCAATAGCGGGCCACCGGAACATCGAGCTGCAACTTGCCTTCGGCGACCAGTTGCAGTGCCGTGACAGCGGTGAAGGTTTTGGTGCAGGAGAACAGGTTGGCGATGGTATCGCTGTGCCAGGCCTCAGCGCCGTCCTTATCGGCGGTACCGGACCAGAGATCGAGAACAGTTTCTCCGCCGACCTGAATGCACAACGCTGCGCCGCGTTCCTGGGGATCGTCGAACAGTGCGGCGAAAGCTTCGCGCACCGCTTCGAATTGAAGCTCGTAATGTCCCTGAATCTGCACCCGCAACTCCCCCGCGAAAACGCTCTACAAAGTGGCCCGCATTGTTCCAGCCCTTGAGGGATTTGGGAACAGCTATGGGCTGGACGGTTGATGCTGTGGTGCAACAATCGAGGCCTTTGCGAGCGAGCCCGCTCCCACAAAGTTTACGAACAACCTGTGGGAGCGGGCTTGCTCGCGAAGAGCGCTAACGCGCACGTAAAGACTAGTGACCGTTGCCGGAATGCCCACCCGCATGGCCTACGCCCCGCCCTGGCCCTTTGCCGGCTTCAGCCTTTCGCCCACCTTCAGCCTCATGACCCGCCGCGGCCGCGGCTTTCCCAGCCTCTTTGCCCAACTGATCAATCGCCTGCAAATTACTCTTGCGCACCGTCTCGACGAAATCCTGATAGGGCAGATCTGTCACGCCTACCAAGCCAAAGTGGCCGTTCTCGCCATCGAGCAAGCGCCCGGTCACCGGTTGATCCAGATACTGGAACCAGTGCACACCCACAATCGAAGGTTCGCTCAACGCCTGTTTGAGGAAGTTGGCGTACGCCGGACCGCGGTCTTCTTCCTTGGCCAATTGCGTCACACCGCCCCAGAACGGGCCGCGATCGGTGGAGCCAAAGTTGAATTCGGTGATCAGCACCGGTTTGTCCAGGGCGCCCAGGGCGGCGAAGTCATAACCGTCCTGCGGCTTGAGGGTGTACATGTTGAAGCTCAGCACGTCGCAAAACTGCGCGCAGGACGCCACGGCCTCTGGGGTGCTGATAGCGAAGCGGCCGCCGAGCAGCAACTGGTTCGGCGCGTGCCATTTCAGCGAGTCGGAAATGGTCTTGAAATAGGTGTCGGCGAACACTTTCTGGAAGTATTTGAAGTCGGCCTCGATTTCCGGGTGTTCCGCGCTCGGCAACGGCGGCTCGAAGCCCGGGTCTTCCATCAATTCCCACGCGGGCAGATCAATGCCCCACGCCTTCGATAGCCCGGCCTGATTGCGGTATTTGTCGCGCAACTGCTTGAGGAACGCACGTTTGGCCGGCACGTCAGTGGTCATTTTCAAGGTGCCGTAAGCCAGCGCATAGCGGGATTTCGGATCCTCGCCAGGGCCGGCCCACGCCAACTCGTTGTCGGCGTAGTAGCCGATCAGCCATGGATCGTCGCGGTGATCGCGGGCAGCGATGGCCACGGCGCGCTCGGTGGCCATGGCAAAGCGCGGATCGAACGGATCCGGCATACCGCCCCACCAGTCACTGCCGGTGCTGATGCTGGTGTAATCGCCGACGATAGACAGCGGCAAGGTGTAAGGCACGCGAGCGGCGTTGCCAAGCGACGGCGCGCTCCAGTTGCCGACGGTGTTGAAACCCCAGGCTTGCAGGCGATCAAGGGTGTGGCTCACCCACTTCTGTTCATCGACCGAAGCGGTGCAAGGCACAGCAGCGGGCGGATTGGATGATGACGATTTGGCCGCTTCAGCAACGCCAGCCTTGGGCTGTTCAGACGTAGCGAGCGGTTCTGCAGCGTTTGCTGCGCTTTGCTCAGCCGCACCCGCCTTGGCCGCCTCGGCGACCCCAGCCTTGGTGGCGCTGGCCGGCTTGCACGGTTCGCCATACAGGCGCTGCAGGTTGGCACCGTAAAAATCGTACCAACGCCCGCTGGCATGACCTCGGCCCTGATCGGCGCCATTGCCACCACGGTGGTCGTCCTCGCCAAAATGCCCGGCCAACGGTTCGTCAGGTTTGGGCAAGGCTTCAAACATGTTCTCGCGACCGGCAACGTAAGTCTGGTTGACCTCCGGGCTGACGGTGTTGACGCCAAGGGAGTAGAACGGATGCCCCTCAGGCGTCACCAGATACCAGCGGCCGTCACGCTTTTCAGTGCGAAAGAAGCCGCTGGCCTTGAACGCCGGGCCTTTGTTCCAGCCGCCGAACGTGTCCAGCGATGATTTTTCGCGCTGGGCCAGCCAGGTTTTCAGCTGTTGCTGTTCTTTACCGGCGGCGGCTTTGAGCTGTTCATCATTACTGACCTTTTCCGGCCATTTGCTGCGGGTCGACTGCCCGTAAGCGTCGACCAGATTGCTATACACCGCTCGCATGACCGCATCGCCGTCCTCCACGCCGAAACGCTCGAGCAACAGGCTCTGGGCAACTTTTGGCTGATCCATCGACAAGCTCACCGACACCACTTGGCTGCGATCAATTTCGCCGCTGCTGCTGGCCAGCAATATTCGCTGACCCTCGACCAGCATCGGCATCGGCGGCCCGGCTTTCATGCCCTGGCTGAGCGGTGAAGTGGCGACCAGCGGCACCAACAGGGTTTGTGCAGGGCCGGCCGGCAAATCGACGCGGCTGGTCAGCGTCTGCCCGTTGTTGCTCTGGATCTGCACATAAACCGTCACGGCCCAGTTCATTGCACTCTGCAAACGCAGGGTCATCATGCCCGATTGTGACCAGTCCCAAGCGCCGGTTTGTGGCGTCAGACGCAAGGTCGGGCGGGCCACCGGGTTGAACGTCACACGACGCAGCACTTCACCTTCAGCCGTTTGTTCGGCATTGGCTTGCGGCAGGTCAGCGTTTTCGGTCGCGACTTTCACCACGTCAGCGGGACGGACAAAATTGAACAGGGTCTGTTGACCAGCAGGCGCCGCCAGCAACTGGGCAGCAAAGAGCAAGGCAAACACGGCAGGCAACGAACGGCGGATCATAAGAACGGAGTTCTCCCTAGCGACCAACAAAGGCCAATGGAAACGCGATGGCAGAGAGATAGACAACGCGGCGGGCAAAACGGCCCACCGATGTCTCAGGATATTTCACGACGGAAAGGCGGCAACGCATTGAGGATCGCCTTGCCGTAACGCTGGGTCACCAGTCGCCGATCCAGCAACGTGATGGTGCCGCGATCTTCTTCGGTGCGCAGCAGACGGCCGCAAGCCTGAACCAGCTTCAACGAAGCGTCGGGCACGGAGATTTCCATGAACGGATTGCCGCCCCGGGCCTCGATCCACTCGGACAATGCCGCTTCCACAGGATCGTCCGGCACCGAGAACGGGATCTTGGCGATCACGACGTGTTCGCAGTAAGCCCCGGGTAAATCGACACCTTCCGCAAAACTGGCCAGACCGAACAACACGCTGGAGTCACCGCCATCGACCCGCGCTTTGTGCTTGTTCAGGGTTTCCTGTTTCGACAGGTTGCCTTGAATGAACACTTGCTTGCGCCAGTCGCGGTCGAGGCCGTCGAACACGTCCTGCATCTGTTTGCGCGAGGAGAACAGCACCAGCGTACCGCGCGAACCTTCGACCAGGTCAGGCAAATCACGGATGATTGCGGCGGTATGGGCCGCGGCGTCGCGTGGGTCGGCTTTCAGATCCGGCACCCGCAGCACGCCAGCGTCGGCGTGATGGAACGGGCTCGGCACCACGGCGGTGATGGATTTTTTCGGCAGGCCCGCGCGCATGCGGAAGCGATCGAAAGTGCCAAGCGCGGTCAGGGTTGCGGAGGTCACCAGGCAACCATACGCCACGTTCCACAGGCTGCGGCGCAAGGTTTCCGCCGCCAGGATCGGGCTGGCGTTGACCTCGATATCGAACAGCGAACCGCTTTCAGCCAGTGTCAGCCAACGCGCCATTGGCGGGCTGTCTTCCGGATCTTCGGCGGTGAACGCCGTCCACAGTTCCCAATTGCCCGAGGCACGGGACAACAGGCTGCCGAACAGCGGATACCACTCTTCGGCCTGATTGCTGGCGATGCCTATGTTGACCTCGCCATCCATGCCTTCCTTGAGCAGATCGGTCAGGCGGGTGAACAGATCATTGAGACGCGAATAGCCCTTTTTCAGCTCGATGCCCATTTCGCGCATGTGCTCGGGAATCACCCCGCCGACGAAACGATGACGCGGGCGCTCACGGCCCTCGACATCTTCACCGGGTTTGAAATCGGCAATCTGCTCACAGGCGCTGAACATGAATTGCTGCTGGGCCTTGATCTCCCGCGCCAGCTCCGGCACCTGTTCGATCAACTTGCCGAGATCGCCCGGCAATGGATGCTGAGCCAGCAGTTTGGTGAGGTTCTTGGCGGTGGTTTCCAGCCAGTCGGCGGTAGAGCGCAGACGTGTGTAGTGAGCGAAATGGCCGATCGCCTTGTCGGGCAGATGATGGCCTTCGTCGAACACGTAAATGGTGTCGCGCGGATCAGGCAAAACAGCGCCGCCGCCCAATGCCAGGTCGGCCAGCACCATATCGTGGTTGGTGACAATCACATCGACCTTGCCCATGCCTTCGCGGGCCTTGTAAAAGGCGCACTGGCCGAAGTTCGGGCAATGACGGTTGGTGCACTGGCTGTGATCGGTGGTCAGGCGCGCCCAATCGGCGTCTTCAAGGGCATTGGGCCAACTGTCGCGGTCGCCGTCCCATTTATTGCCGGCGAGTTTCTCGATCATGCTGGTGAACAGCTTCTGACTGGCCTCATCGACCTCGATCTTGAAGCCTTCTTCTTCGAAAAGCTGGGCAGTGGCCGTCTGTGCGTGGCCTTCCTGCAACAGCATGTCGAGCTTGGACAGGCACATGTAGCGGCCACGCCCCTTGGCCAGCGCGAAGCTGAAGTTCAGCCCGCTGTTGCGCATCAGGTCGGGCAAATCCTTGTAGACGATCTGCTCTTGCAGGGCCACGGTCGCCGTGGCGATCACCAGACGCTTGCCGGCCAGTTTGGCCGTAGGGATCGCTGCCAGGCTGTAGGCCACGGTTTTGCCGGTACCGGTGCCGGCTTCCACCGCAACAATCGCGGGGTCGCCACTGCGCCGGCCTTCGTCGTCGGTGTCGATATCCCCGAGAACCTTGGCGATTTCAGCGATCATCAGGCGCTGGCCGTAACGCGGCTTGAGGCTCTTGGCTTCAAGAAAACGCGAGTAGGCGCCCTGGATCGTGGTTTTGAGTTCAGTGCTGATCATGGATTGTCGGGCGCAAAAAAACGCTGGATAAATTTTCAGTGGTTTCAGATGGCGGCTATCATACCCCGCTAATTAATCCCGCGCAGAACGGAGTGCCCCAATGACACCTTTTAGCCTCGTTTATCCGCTGCATGTCCTGTCCGCTCTGGTGTGGGTCGGCGGTATGTTTTTCGCCTGGATGATCTTGCGTCCTGCGGCAGTGAAGGCTCTGGACGGGCCAAATCGGCTGACGCTGTGGGTGGAAGTGTTTCAAGGTTTTTTTCGCTGGGTCTGGGTTGCCGTGATCGTGTTGCCGGTCAGCGGCGTGGGCATGTTGCATCTTCAGCAGGTCGGGTTTGAGACCGCGCCGAAATATGTGCAGGTGATGATCGGGTTGTATGTGGTGATGACGGCGCTGTTCATCCGGATTCAGGGCTTGATGCTGCCAGAGTTGCGTAAAGCGGTTGAGGCCAAGGACTGGCCGGCAGGTGCGGCGGTGCTGGGGCGAATTCGCCGGGTGGTGGGGATTAATCTGCTGGTCGGGCTGGTGCTGGTGGCCGTTGCGGCGGCACGACCGATGTTTTGATCGGTACCCATCATTTGCGCTGGACACTGTTGTGGCGAGGCTGCTTGCCCCCTCGCCACAACACTGGCGTTGATCTTTAGAGGCGCTGAACAGTCACCGAGCCAGCAGCCCCAACCGGCCCAGCCTGGCCATCCGCCCCGGCCTTGCCACTCTTGCCGCCATCGGCGCGATACACCAGACAGCCCTTGGACTTGCCACCCTTGCCGGCCTTGCCGCCAACGCCCGCTGGCCCACCGGCACCGCCTGCAACGTTGATCTTGATCTGTTCGGCCGGGAATTCACGCGGCACTTGCAGACGCACCAACCCACCCGGTGCGCCCGGCTGACCGTCGCTGCCATCGCTACCGTCGGCACCGTGTCCGGCCTGACCCCAGGTGCAGCCCGGATCTTCACCGTTGCCACCGTCAAGACCGACAAAACCTGGCGTCCCGCGGCCGCCACGAGCGTCGACCACCAGTTGCGGCGCATCCAGTGCCTTGAATTGCAGATTCAGATTGCGCCCCGCACGCGCAGCTTTTTCGTAAGTTCCCGGCGCACCGCGCGCAGTAATCTGGCTGCCATCACTCAGTTCGGCTCGAACGACTTTCATGTCCAAAGCCTGTTCACCCGGGACGATAGCGATACGCGCATCATGACCGAGGCGCAATTCACCCACGCTGAGCTCAGTCACATTCGGTGGAATCAGCAACGTGCCGTAATCGGCCACTTCCAGCTTGTCCAACTGCAAGGTGTTGGCAGTGTTGGGCAGACGCATCAGGGAGTTGGCTTCGACGCTGACCACTTGGGCACAGGCCAAAGGGCTGATGAATGCAGCGAGCAGGCAGAGTTTACGCATGGGAAGAAGCCTCCGGAGCGGCCGGGGCCGGGATGGTTTGCAGGTGGAAGATGCCGAACAGCAGGATGCGGCCACGGTCACGCCAAGGGTGCGGGCGCCCTTTGAGGCTGCGGTTGCACAGCAGCACTTCAAGCACATGGATCAGCAACAGCAGACTGCCGGCCAGATTGACCAGCAGGTGCAACGGATGTATGAACGGCATGAGCTGATCGACCAGCACCACGCAGCAGAACAGCAGGGTCAATAACCGCCCCAGCCCCCAAAACACTTTCATACGCTCCCCTGTATTGCGAATTATTCTTTGCACGCACAGTAACGGCTTCTACGGGGGATAAGCCAGAGGGTTAAATGAAAAAAACTCGCTTGGCCGCCAAATCGCTGCCGGGTCGACGAAGATCGTCGCCCGACAGCTCTAGCTGGCGCACTTCAGCGCCATCCTAACGATTGATGTGCAACTCCACTCGACGGTTTTTCGCGCGGCCCTCGTCGGTGGCGTTATCGGCCACCGGCTCGCTCTCGCCGCGCCCCTCACTGGTGAGTTTGTTCGGGGCCAGGCCCTGACTCAGCAAGTACGCCGCCACACTGCTGGCGCGTCGTTCCGACAATGCCTGGTTGTAGGCATCCGAACCTTTGCTGTCGGTATGACCGATCACCTTGATGCTCACCACATCAGCATTGCGCAGTTTATCCATCAGCGTATCAAGCTGGGATTTGGCCGCCGGGGTCAGGTCGGACTTGTCGAAATCGAACAGTACATCGCCGGCATCGCTCAGGGTGATGACTTCAGTCTGAGGCGCAGGCTCCGGTACTTTTTCAGTCACCGGATATTGCGGCAGTGGGCAACCCCGGTGATCGACCGGCGTATTGGCCGGTGTATCAGGGCAACGGTCGCGGCGATCGAACACGCCATCGCCGTCTTCATCGCCATCCTGGGCATAACAGATCAATCCGCCGGTCAGGATCCCCAGCGCTGCGCCGCCACCGGCCCAGCCACCACTTTCGATGGCGCCTAGACCTCCACCGACCAGCCCGCCAATAAGGCTGCAGATCGGCCAGGTACGTTGATTGAGGGGGGCAGTGCCATCGCTGTGAGTAGCGCAACCGGTAAGCAAGCTGCCCAGCAGCAGTACCGGCAAGACGGACCTTGAGAAAACAGTCATTTTGAAAGCTCCTGTGTCACCGGCCCATACCGGTTACACAGGAGTAAAGACCCGCATCCGCGACTGCACAAGCCGAGGATGCGAGAGGTCTAGCGGACGATTTTGATTTCGGTACGGCGGTTTTGCGCGCGGCCGTCAGCGGTTTTGTTGTCGGCGACAGGTTGCATCTCACCCATACCGGACACCGAAACGAAGCTGGCACGCGGCACACCTTGCTGGATGAGGTATTCCACCACCGAGTGCGCACGACGGTCAGACAACTTCTGGTTGTAGGCATCGCTGCCCACGCTGTCGGTGTGACCGGTCACAGTCAGTTGCGCTGTAGAGGATTCCTGCTTCAGACGTGTGGCGACCTTGTCGAGCACTTGTTTATCAGAGCCCGTGAGCGTGGCTTTGTCGAACTGGAAGTGGACATCGCGAATGACGATGGTTTCTTCCTTGACCACTACAGCTTCTTCGACCATAGGCATCGGTGCAGGTGGAGGGCAGCCGTCAGCATCGACCTGTACGCCTTTAGGCGTGCCCGGGCACTTGTCGCGACTGTCCGGCACACCATCGCCGTCCTCATCGCCATCACCATGAACCCAGCAATAGGCCGCCGCCATGCCTCCGACGATCAGTGCACCACCACCTGCCCACGAGGAACTCTCGGTGGCACCAAGACCGGCACCGACGACGCCACCGACCGCCGCACAGGTCGGCCAGTCGGTTTTCTGCAAACCTGCACAACCAGTCAACACACTGGTTAACAGAATCAAGGGTAACGCTGTCCGAACTATGCTCATCTGGTTTTCTCCTGAGGGATCGGCTTAGAACCGATTCAGGGAGTAAAGACCGGAGTTTTAATCTCCGCCAGCAATAGGCCATGGCTGTTTGCGACCGAGTTCACAGGACTTTGGCGCATTGGCCGCAAACCGGCGGCACACCACGCTTTGCCGCCGCCGTCAGGCAGGCTAGTCTTGGCGGTCTGATTGAGGAGCCTCGATGAACGTCGCCATTTCTTCCCGCACGCCGCAACAGGCGTTGGCCGCTTTGCTGGATCGCTACGCTCCGGAGCGCTTGCTGCTGATCGGCGCCAGCGAGTTTCCGGCGCTGGCCGCTTTCAAACAAGCGCACCCGGACTGCTGCGTCGCCCACGCCGAACCCGGCACCTTGCCTGCCGAACTGGCGGCACAGCGCTTCGACCTGGCACTGGTGGTCGATTGCCTGGAACATTTGCCCAAGCGTGACGGCCTGAATCTTCTGGGCGGGATTCGCAACCTCAACGCCAGCCGCATCGCGGTAATGGCGGATCTGTCGGCCAGTGGCTGGCAGGAGACTGATTTTTACTCACTGGCACTGCAAGCCAGTGAGCGCTTTCAGCGTGACGATCAAGTGTTGACCCTGTTCACCTACGACCTGCTTGACTACAAACAAGTCCCCGACTGGCTGAATTCACGGTTCTGGGCCAATCCGGAAAACTTCGGGAAATACTGGTGGTAATGCAATGATCTGACACCTTGCAAGCGTTAGATCCCCATTGTATTAGATGGCAGCCCCTCGCGAGCTCATAACCTGAGGTAGTGATTAAGGGGTGATCTAATGGCCCTGAATCTGTTTAAACAGACAAAAGGGATTGGGTGTCTGGTCAACGTAAGGGATGGCAGATGGAGCTTGTGAGGGCTACTCAAGATTTTGTGATTGATGGGCAACCCTACCCGGGGTTCCCCGTTCTTCTGTGGGATTCGATGGACAGTTGTATCCCCGCTAATCAGTTCTTCCGTCACTACTTGCTTCGCGGGGCAATCGGGTCTAAACATTCCTGGCCCAGTACTGGGCGCGCTCTTTATGATTTCTTCAGCTTCCTCCAAGCCCATAAACTGGACTGGCGTGACGTTGATCGTGGCGAAGCGAAGAGTCTAGTGGCAGCCTATCGAGACTATTGCTTGACGACGTGCGAGTTGACACGGACCACCACTCGCCAGCGCTTGACTTACATTTGCAAGTTCTACGAGTACGCCCTCGAGGAGGGGTGGGTGAAACGCGTGCCCTTCACCTATGAGGAACGCAACGTAAAGCGTGAAGCGAACTTCCTTGCGCATGTCGATGCCAGTGGCGGCAAGACCATTGCAAAAGATGTAATGCCCCGCACCTACAAGACCCTGCCCAAGTTTCTGAGCATGGCCGAGATCAAATCACTCCTGACCGCCGCGGAGAACCCCCACCATCGGATGATGATGCGCCTAGCGCTGTACACAGGTCTGCGCCGCGAGGAGATCGCTGCCTTCCCGCTGGTCTATGTTTTCGACCCTGATAAGGCTGGAAAAACCGATCGCAACTTGCGCATTCGACTCGATCCGTTTGACGGCAGTGGCATGGTGACCAAAGGCAGAAAGCAGCGAGATATTCACGTTAGTCGCCGATTCATGTCCGATCTCTATCGCTATGTGACGAAAGTGCGCGGCGAACGTGCCTCACTGAGCAAGAGCCCGCAAAAGGCGTTGTTCCTCAATAAGTCCGGAGAACCTTATGGGGACAGCGGCAAGAGTCTCAACCGAATTATCAGCCAGACTGGCAAGCAAGCGGGAATCAAGGTCCATGCGCACATGCTACGACATACTTACGCCACCCAAACCTTGGTCAGCCTTCAGCGTAACCCTGCAAGCGGACTGGAGCCTTTAGTGTTTGTTCAGCGGCAACTCGGCCACAGTTCGATTCAGACAACCATGGTGTACTTACACTTGGTCAACGAAATGGCTAACGAAGCGGTGCTGGCCTATGACGATGAGTTGAACGCATTGGCGGAAGCAGTCTGATGGGAAAGCGCAAGATATTTACAAAAACCGACCTCAGCGTCCCGCAAATCGAGTACAGCCGCGACATGGTAGGCAATGTGGTGATTTTGCCCGAGACCATCCCGCCGAGTACAACCATCGTAGAGTTCAAGCGGAACGCCACCACCACCCGTAGCTTCGATTTTGCCTACTGGTACGGCGCTGGCATCGACCCCATCACCTATGCTTGCCAGCGCCAGATCGAGCGCTTCCTCTCAGATGGGGAGGCCGTAGTTTCAACCACCACGGTGGCTGGCTACTGCCAGGCGCTACGGTACTTTCTCAACCACTGCATGCTGCGAGCGACGGCATCTGGCCGCGAACTGGCCTTGGTCGATGTAACCCGCGACTTGATCGACCATTATCTCGACCATCTTGCTGGGTTAGGCGTGGCAACTATCTCTCAGAAGAACTTCTACGCGAAGACCAAGGCCGTACTGAACGCCTTAGGACGGCGTGGGCTGATTCACCTGGTCACCTCTGGCGATGCGGCCACCTTTCCGAATAATCCCTTTCCGAACATCAACCGCAAGATTAATGGCGAGACTGCGCTGTCCAAACGCGAGTATCAAGCATTAACGGTGGCGCTGCGGCAGGCCATCAAACCGATCTGGGACGATGATGCACATGTGACCGGTGAACTCCTAAGCCTTATCCTGCTGGTCGTAGCACTGCACACTGGGCGAAACTCCACGCCATTGCTGGAAATGGGCCGCGACTGCCTGCGCCCGCATCCTAAGGACAACACCGTGTTCCTGGTGCTTTGGAAACGGCGTGGTTACAGCTCCAACAAAGTGGTCCTCCGCTCCGAGTCAAACGCCGAGCGCCTTTTGGAGTCCACACCGAGTTTGAGAACCACTGTGGAACGGTTGATCCGTCGCGTGATTACTCTAACCGAGCCTCTGAATGCAGAGGCTCCAGTTGACCTCAAGGGCCGCGTCTGGCTGTATCGCAGTAAGCGTCTGCCCAACTCACGTTGCGTAAGTCAGACAGATACCCACTGATGCGGCAGCAGTTGGTCGATCTCACTCGCCCGTTGCGTCGGCAACCGCGTCAGCACATCTTTGAGATAGGCATAC
>NZ_CAXAPN010000055.1:0-22087 GCF_963971015.1 Pseudomonas sp. RA_15y_Pfl2_54 | reverse complement strand
GCACGGGCGCTGCGCCGTTGTTGCCGGGGCCGTTGAAGCAGGCGGATGCGGATAAGGCTGGGCAGTTGCTGGTGCCGGCGCAGCGGCAGGCGTTGATGCAGAAGAAGCCGATTTGTGCGGTTTGTGAGGCTGCGAAACTCGCGGCACAAAAGGGTGAACAGTAAATGAACAGACTACCGCCGCTCCCGAATGACTTGCCGTGGAAGACGCCCGCCTATTTACTTCTGGACGGCGTGAGTGTGCCCAATCTGGCACAACAGCTGTACCAATGGGACAACCAGGCATACAGCCTCTACCAATCGACACGCTGGCAAGAACTGTCCGATATCTCGCCTTACCTGATTGCTCTCAAAGGGCCCAGCGATCCGCTTTTGGCCCATTTTCTGGAAAACTCGGCCTTGGAGTGGGGTTATCTGTTGTTCAGTACTACCGATGCTCATGTGCTTTGGGGGCATTGGCGTAACTTGCTTACGGTCGAGCATCCGAGCGGCGTTGAGGTTATGCCGCGCATCGCCGACCCAGCAGTCATGCATCAGCTGTTCGGGTTGGCGGAGCAAGCCAGTAGTGCCCGCTGGTTTGGTCCGGTCGAGTACATCTGCCTGCCAGACGGAGTCGAAACCTTATGGCATCAACACAAACGTCCCGAACCCGCCATTGCTGAACCGCAAACCTATCGCTTGACCGATAAAGAACTCACAGTGTTAGGTGAGGTAGAGTTTCGCAACTTTGTCTCGTCATTGAATGAGCACTTGGAAAAGTACTTTCCTGAATACATGGCGACTTTTCCTGAACAGGATCGTCGCCCCTATGCGCAGAAAATAGCGGATGAGGCCTACGAACAAGGTTTTGCCTCGGAGCAGGAAATCACCCTCTATGCAAACGTTCACGGTTATCTGGCAGGGGAACCGCTGACTGACCACCCTGATATCGTGCGACTGCTGACGCAGTCGACACCTGATGCGCCATTGAAGCGCGTGGAGCGCGCTGCCGAGCTTGCCGAAAGCCGTGCTGAAGATCGACAAGGAAGCCCATCATGACCGCTCAACAACCACCAAAAACCAGCGCCAACACTGTTGCCCTGGCTAAACCAGCCAAGGACACCCGTGTCCCAATGGGTGAATGCCAATTGATGAACAAGAAAGTTCAGTTGCTGCCTCTGCGCTATGGGCTCGTTCAGCACCTCGATCCCGCATCCGAACTCGCCATGCCGTTCAAGACAAAAAGCCAGCCACTGGGCATCCGGCTGTTGCGCGACGGCTACCTCTACATCATCAACGGCACCACCGGTTACCTGCACGAGTACCGCATAGAGAAAGGCGAGATCACCAAACTATTGTGGAACAGCCAAGAAGTCTCCGGTGACACGCGCACCAGTTCGATCGGCGAACCTCATCTTATCTTCACCCGCAAACACACGTTGTATGCCAGCTATTCCGAGCTTCAATGGACAGCCAATAAATGCTCGCAAGTGCTCAAGTCCAAAGAAGAACGGAAGCGTTTGATGCAACCAGTGGAGTTGGCAAGTGCCTGCCCTGAAAAGGGCGGCAAACATTTGTTGAGCAAACAACAGGTGGAGGACTGGCTGGCAGAAGTGAAGGAGCAGTCTGAGAGAGCCGATGCCGTCCTCGAAGGGGCAGCCCCACAAGAAGGCGAGGCTTATCACTGGGAAGATCAGCCGCTGTTCAAACATATTGCGATTGAAACGCTGACCAGTAAGGTTCAGTGCGCCTACAAGGATGACTACTTGTTTCTGGTGTTGCGTGACGACATCGGCGTCATGCGCGACCTTGCCAGCGCTCAGTTGAAAGTGGCTGACTGGATTGATCGATGGAGCAAGGACGACAAGCGTCAGGCACAATACCTCACGGGTTCCTACGTCCACTCCCTTTATGATGTGAATGGTCCACGGCTGGAAGCCCTGGGTAAAACAGATCCTGAAGTTCAGGCACTTAAAGATGAGACCAACGAAGAACAGCAATCGAAAATCTACGAATTCCTGAAGGTTCGCCGGGACAACAGAGACCCTGGCATCTACGGTGATGAAGCTCATTGGCGAAAGATGGCGGAGAAAGATCCCTACGCCCGCGCCTACATGGACATGACGGACTCTCTGGGAGATCCGCTTTATCGTAAACACCAGGACACTTTGAACAAACTCAGCCTGCAAAGCTGGTACGCGTTGCATGGCAAGGAGTTAGGTCAGCGAGGTATCGACGACCTGGTCAACCGTCAGGAAATGGAAGCCTTTGTTCAGGAACAGCAAAACCTTCTAAAACATTGGCATGGTCGTCTGCAAAACATCCGTGAAGATCGACTGAATATGTTCACAGGTGGTCGCTTTCACGGTGCAGCCTGGTATTACGACTTCAATCTCGATGCACAAATCAAGCACCGACTGGAAACCGAGTTTGTCTGCGTGGCAGCCATGTGCGCAGACCCAAAAGCGCTCGAAAAACTTGCCGCCTACATGGAGGCAAATCTGCAGACCCTAGTGCCAGGACTGGATACTCTGTCCCTCGTAGCACAGGTAGACATTGCAAAAAAACTGGCAGACTTGACCAGTTTCTCGATCAACGTGATCTCGGCCAAGGAAAACCTCGCTAACGTCAATGTGCTGACCAACCAGTTCCACAGCTTGATGACCGAGCGCCTGCCCAACTACGCCAAACTGAACACCCAGTTCATGGGCATGCAAAGCATGCTGGACGAGGCCTACAACCCGGCGCGGCAGCTGAAGATTGCCGATCAACTGGACAAGGCTCACGAGGGTTTCGCGCGCGCACAAACAGTTGATCCCAACGAGTACATCCGCAAGATTGGAGCACCCGCGCGCTTGCAGCTATTGCGCGAGTTCTCTCGACAGGGATTGACTCTGCGTGCGGCTACAGGGGCTGAAATTGCAGCCTTCAATCAGGCTCGCGACCAATCACTGAACTTGCGTAGCCAATTGAAAGAAAGCTACAAACTTCGAAATCGGGAATTGATGCGCCAGTCCATCGGTTCTGCAACTCCGGGTAGTGAAGCCCCGCATAACCAACGTATCGCTCAACTGAAAAATGCGCTGATTCCACTGGAAGAGAAACTCACCGATGCCTTGGCGGTCGGGGGTGATAGTGCAGCGAAAATTGGTACGGTGGTTGATGGATTGGATCCGCAGTTACGCGCGGAGATGGGCAGGACTGTCAGGGATTTCAGGGCTACGGGCACCCTCAACAAGCCGCTGGCGGGCGCATTGAAGTCGAAGGGTGATGGGATTGCGTTTGCTCTGTTTGTCATCCAAGGACAAAAATTTATTGAAGCGATGAGTAGTTTTGCTAAGAAGACGGACCGATCTTGGGCAGATTGGGGCGCTGCTGGAGAATCAGTCGTCGGCTTGTCCTCCTCCGGGTTTGCAATGGTGCAAGGTCTATCCGTAACAGTATTCCAAGCTCATATCGAGCAAATGGAAAGTGCTGCCGGCAAATTGAACACTATGAGCCGCCTAGGTCGCTGGAGCGGCATTGCTGGATTTGGAGCATTTTTGTCTGGTGGTGTCGCCGCTGCATTTGACTTGGGGAAGCATTCTCTACAATGGGGTAAAGCGTTGGCTGAAGGTGACTACAAAGGGTTAGGGGCGACGACGTTGCAGATAAGCGGGGACGCAACACTCGTAGGAACCAATACGTGGGCAGCCAAACACACCGGCTCTATCGTGAAAAACGTAATGAAAACGCCGACCGAATTGCGCGCACTGGCATGGGCAGAGGCCAGCCCTCGGCTTTTGGCTATCGGCACACGGGCCAATCTCATAGGATTGATCGCTACTGCTCTACAACTAGTGGGAGAAGGCCTCTTTAACTATTTCAATCTGGACGACTTACAGAAATGGATGGAGAGTAGCGTTTGGGGGAACAAGACCAAGCAGCGCAATGTTCAAGATGAGTGGAACGAGCTCGCAAAAGTCGTTCAGAAGCCAACATGTGAATTGATTCGCGATGACAAGCTAACCTATTTGAAATTGGTTTTGCCAGGAGTCAGCACTCAGGAAATGGACAGCCGGAAATTGCAGTTTCAGGCGTACCAACAGTATCGTGAAAAGCCACTTTCGCCACGTACTTATAGCCCTGGACCATTCCCGTTACGCTGGAAAGAGTGCACGATCACTTGGGTTACTCGTTTCATAATCGCCAGTAAAGAAAAGGAAGCCTTGACACTGCATTTACCGATCAGCAATTCCTTGCAAACCTCAGACTTCGCTTTGGCATTAAACATCGCTTACCAATTGGAAGCTGAACGCGATACCACACACCAAACTCGTTTTGTTTTACGCGACCTACATATCGTGAATACGTATGGTGTGCGCATTCCAACAAAGGGGACGTATAAAGTCGAGTCTGTTGAGACTCTGCCAGTCGGCACAGGCAAGGCATCATTCCACTCTTTTAAAAAAGATGACTTGGCGACTATTGATGTTTAAGAACTTGTTCAAACGTAAAACCACGACTGCCGAACACAAGTCCGCCCCAGACATCCGCAGTCAACGCCCACGTGCAGGAGAAATTCGAGCCAACGGTTTAAATGAAACCCTGTTCCTTTCACCATTACCTGTCTACACAGGCCAGACACAGTCATCTCGTCGTAACTTTTCGGAGATCACCGAGACCTATCTGGAGTTGGGCGGTAACAATTGGGGCATGGTTGAGCAAGGAAAAATATTAGCCGCGGGAATCTGGATGCTCTTAACCCTGGCATTTATTGCCCCGACTTTAATTGTTTTGTACGGGACACTTGCCTACCCGGAAAACTTCCCCGCTCCCTTGAAAGATTTAGTAATGGGCATTCAGACGTTTTCAGGAATTGCACTGTTAGGGCTTCTGCCCCTCGGCGCCTATGTTTACGGAATGTTTTCCAGCGTCTTCACCGCCGCAAAAACCTACCCCGTTCGCTTCAACCGCCAGCGCCGCGAAGTCTGTTACGTCGACAGCAACACCCATCGCGTGCTGATCGTGCCTTGGGAAAGCGTGGTCGCTTGGGTTGCAAACTCCCAAGGCGTCACCAGTTACGGCGCTACTCGCCAATACACTTTGGGCATGGGGCTGGAGGATGAAGAACAGGACAAAGTGCAGTTTCTGCTGCTCCCCCAACCCAGCGATGCCCACTCCCTGAGCATGTGGACATCCATTCGCAACTTCATGGAAGACGGTCAACTAGTCGATGTGCCGAACCCGATGCTCAAGGCACTCGGCCTGATCCCGACCGGGGATCGGCTCAAGCCCTATGAAGGACTGCACACCTTTGAAATCGAACGCGAAGATGCCCGTGCGATGGGGTCGCTGGACGAAGAAGGTGGCGAGGACCTGACTCCAGAACAACGGAGGGAATATGGATTCGGGGAGAAATCTCGATGGCCATTGCGCCGCTGGTACATCGGGCGTGTACTGACCTTCTGGAAAATGCCCTACATTCTCGCCGAATGGGCTCATCGCAAGGGCCGTCCCGTTCTGCCGGAACAGGTTCAAGCATGGTCGCAGTCACTGCCACCGGAGCAGTGGGCCAAACCTAGTGCAGCACTGGTGAAAGCCAATCAGTTGGTAAAAAACGCCATGGACAAGAAAGGCGCGACTTTTGTCGAGGCCTGCAAAGTGGCAGGTTTGCACTGAATGAAACCCCAAAATAGGTGAAAGATTAATTTTCTAAAAATAGATCTGTCACGAATGGCACTTACTTAACATGTTTTGGGTGCCCGTTTTTTCTGACATCTGCCCTTGCTGACCGACGTGGTTTGGTCAGCAAGGGGTAGGCTTGAGGTCTTCGTTTTATGGCTCGCGGCTCGATACGACCAGGCCGATTTCCGACGCGCCTCTGAGCAATCAGCATCAATAAATTCGACAGGCCATCCTCGTCTTCGGAACTGCCATATTGTCGCAGCGCCAGCCATAGCTGAAGGCTGTGTTTGAAGCTCAGTTCGCGAGGTAAACAGTCAGCTAACAGAGCCGATTGTGCCATCAGCATTCGGATCAGATTGTGAGCTAACAGATAGACCCATAACTCCTTTACTGCCATGCCTGGGGTTTTGCAGCTTAACTTGCCTAGTCCGGCATTGCGACTCTAGGAGGAGCAATACTGAGTGGCTGGGATAGCTACCGATCTCTGAAACAAGGAGATACTGATGCCGCTGCCGCCTATGGTGTGGCCGCAGTCGGAAGTGGACTATGGGCAGCTTATGGTGTTGGAATAATTCTTAATCCCTATGCTTTGGTAGTCGGCATGGCTCTGACTATAGGTGGTACTATCGCAGCCAATCTATTGACCGACAGCGACATGGAAATTGTAGTGAAGAAAGGTCCATTTGGTCTCCAGTTTGCAGAAGCAGGAGTGTTGGATCAGGCCCTAGGCAAAGGCCAACGCTTCAATCACTTGAAAGACCCGCAGATCGCCTACCAGCAATTGCTCGGCATTATCGGAAAACCGCAAATATTCGTACAGAGGTTGGCCGACTGGCGAAAAAAAGCGCCTGCGGCGCATATCAAGGCATTGCAACAAGCTGATAGCGATCGTGCGCCACTGACAGATTCTGGGCAGCAATGTGTCATGCCCGGAAAACAGACTCTAGTCGATCAGGATTGGGCCATCGTTCTCAGTTCTCCACTGCTGTCGATGTTCGAGAATGACCAGCAATTTCAGTTGATCGCCCAGGAGTTCCAAAGCAGCCTGCGTATAAACGTCGCCTTCGATATCAAACGTTATGACCGGATCCCTGTTGCGGCCCCCAAGCTAGCGGCGCTTTCACTGGATGCCACTAGCGTGCTCTATGTTCTTCCCGCCAGCCTACCCGTTGCTCAACTCAGCCCTCTGGATCGCTACAGTGTGCGCGTAACTCAGGGTCTGAAAGTGAGTGCTCAATTTGAACTAAGTGCCGACCAAGCAAGCGAACGGTTGGTGTTGCCTCAACCAAGCCCTAAAAGCTGGTCAGCCTTCACCTCGGCCAATCGTCGTTTGCCACCAGATAACCTGCTACCGGATGCCGCTCCGCCCTATTGGCAAATAGAAATCACTGAGTTCTCTGTATGACAGCACAAATGGACACCTTGTACGCTGCCAGTGCCTACCGCAGCAACAGCGATACTCCTCTGCCCCCCCCAAAATGGCCGGAAGATGTCAATCGTTCAAGCACCTTTGATACCCACCTTGCCTTTGGTTATTACGCCAACCTAGAGCCGGCAATGGAGGTTACAAACCAGTTGCAAGGTGAAGAGCAAACGATTTACCAGCGCCAGCAGGAAAAAGGGGATAAGGAGGAGGTGTATTGCGACGAAAGCCGCTGGCGCTTTCAGAACGCAACCAAAATTCCATATTTATTGTTCATATTGAAGATAGTGTGTATTTCTTTTATATGGGCTGTCTGGGGAATAGGAATTTTACTCGAATTTATCCCAGATACAGGGCGTAAAGACTTTAATACTTTTCTGACACTGCTAGGTTGCGTAGCAACAGTGGCTTTCATGATTGTGTCAATGGCGTTATTTTTGAATGGCAATAAGTTGGCACATAAGATCCAGATCATTGGATTTTTCATTTGTGTCGGCATTGTCTTATGGAAGCAAGGGTCACTTTTTGGCAGTGACAGCATGCAGGTTTCCCTATGGTTAGGGGCGTTCCTCTACCTCATGGCTAGTGTCGGATCCGACGGTTTACTCTGGTTTCACAGCAAAATCAGCACCCACGACGGCAGCGAGTTCAACCGCATAGACGGCATGCTTCGCTTCAAGCGTCGTTTCCGCCGACTCTTCGTTGCACCTTTTGAAGAGTTTGACCCGGTACTGCAACTGCTGCCCAACGGTTATGGCTCCCATGACTATGCCCTGTGGCTTCATCACCGCTACACCGACAACAAGATTTGTCTGGCAACCAAAGTCCACGCCCTGGGCCTCGACCAGCCGAATGCGCTGGCCTTCTGGGATTGCCTGCAACGTTACATGGACGTCACACAACCGCTGCCAGACCTGCCGGTGCTTGAGCAAAGTCGTCACCTGGACCCGGTAACCGCCGCCTACGACGTCAAAACCGGCCGTAACCCACGACGCTGGCGCGACCAGTCGGAAAAGGGCTGGCTGGCAACAGGCCTCAAGCAGTTGACCCAACAGTTGCAGCAATATCCTTGGCAAAAACAGCCTTGCATCATCAAGGCTCGCATTGATCCGTCTCTAAGCATCGAAGCGTACTACCGCGCTCAGGAAGCCAAAGGCATCCAGGCCACGCCGAAGGCCGATGATTTTGATGACATTCATAGAGCGTAATAGAGCGGGCAGGACGGAATTATATTCAGAGTAACCGGGAAAGGGACGGGCCACGTTTATAAACATGGCCTGCCCCTGAGATCGCTAAGGCATCAATACAAAATCGTCGAACACCCAAGCAACATTACCTTTCGCGACAAGCTCCAACCTCACAATATTCAACCCTGAGAATTCGATAGTTCTGTATGGTCTGTCGAGCCTGTCTTGCCCGAGATAACCGCCAGCACCATAAAAATGAACTTCACCATAGGAAGTCTGTGGCTGGTTTCCATAAAGCCGAAAGCTCACCTTTTGGCATGGGCGAACGAACGTAATCTCTGCCTTTTCTTGCGCCACAACATACCAGTGGAGCTGTTTTCCAGGTTCACCACTGCCTATTTGAGCGCTTGTAAACACGTCCGGCCTCGTTGGAAAAACCGCCGTACTTAGAAGTTTGAATGTAAGGACCGGCGTCACAAGAACTTCCCCTGCCCGGATGATCATCCGCGAAAGCTCATCTTCAAAATCCTCCACCAACAATGTCTTGACCGTGTAGTTTCTCGGCGGAAACTTCACAGCCATGCTCTCGTCTGCCTCGCCATAAAAATTCACGCTTATGTCGATCGACAATTGGCTCCTTTCACGCAGTGTAAAAAACCAATCCAGCGGTACCGGTCGACTCAGGCCTGACGATGCGGCATTGATTACTTTTTCTTCGAAAACCGTATCTTTGCCATCACTGTCGATCCCGCTGTAGCGGATCAAGACCCATTGGTTTAAAACCTGTTGGGGCCACTCGCTAACATTCAAAGGCGTCAGTGCGTCAAGCTGCGTGACGTCCAGATCAGTGCTATTCACACCTCCAACAGTCGGTGTTGGCAGATCGGGATGATAGTGCGCAATTGACCCGATGTTGGCGGCAAGGATCGGCGATTTCTGGATCGGCTTGCCATCGCGAAGGTGCTCGAAACCAAGTTTTACCGGTTTACCGAGATTGGCGGCGATAAACGCTTTTGCCAGCAGAAAACTGGCACGACTGTTGGCATTCAGCGGCTTAGACTCGAAGGTTGGCGATCCAGCCCCAGGGGCACCCTCGACAACCAGTCGCACTGTGTCGCCGTTGCGATAACCCAACACTTCAACCCGACCCGTGGCGCCTTGCAGGTTGGCGGAGTCCAGGGGGTCGAGCACTCGGTTGACGGACTTGAGTAACTGGGGTGGTCGCAGCGTTGGTAACCCCTCGCCTTTTACTTGCGCAGTGGTCACCCTCGAATCGCCGACAGAGCCTCCCTCTCTGATCAGCGTGTAAATCACCGATACGTCGCTATTGGCGATAACTTTTTCGTTGGCGACCTCAATGATGCAAGGTTGCTTCTGCCCGAACTCGTCTTGCGTGACAGTTCCCGTCACCTTTGCAACCACATCCGGCTTGCCTGCAACTTTGGCCGTGTACGTGGCATAGATGTCATCCCCAGCGAGGAAGCGCGGATCGCTGGTGAGTACGATAACCAGCAAAGGATTGGCACCGAGTTTCTCAAGGTCGATGTAAGGCAAATCGTCGGGGTCATTGAGGATTTCGCGCAGCAACGCCTTCGGCAATCGTTTGCCGTCCAAATCAACATCGATGATTTGCACGGCAGAGAAGAGTGAATCCGGGTCAGGATTGTTTCCCAGTTGATCGGTGACCGTATAAGAGATTTTGAATTTCGGATGATCCTTGGCCTTCTCCAAGTCTGCACGGGTGACGTTAAAACAGACTTTGACCGGCTCGTTGGAACCCGGATCCGGCGCCTCCTGCTCGGTGACCTTGTGGTAGACGTCATGGCCGTTGAGGTTCAACCGAATGCGATCATGCGCCCGACAAAACGGGTAAGACACGCACACCTGTGCACCCGCGGCAGGAAAATCCGCACCCACACCGTTGAGCAACGCATCAGGCAGTATCAATTCAAGCTCGGAATGCTCACCGTCGCCCGGGCTGGTGTCTTGATTGCCGGGACGAATCTTGTTGTACAACAACTCCAAAGGTGGCTCGGAGGTTCCCATGTTGTTACTGCTGCGTCTCACTGTACAGGTGAGACGGTTGACTACATCGGCGAGCAGCATTTTCTTTGGAATGTACAGTGTCACTTCATCGTCCACGGCTTGCGTTTGCACACTGTCAATGCAGGGTTGACCGTTCAAATTCAAACACACCGTATCGCCCGAATCCTGATCCAGATATGGGCCGAACACGACTTTGACGCCTTTCGGCGCCAAATCATAAATGCGCAGCGGGACTCCAAGATGCGCGCCTGTGACCGGTCTAGTCGCCTCGGGTAGATCAGGCGGATCCAGCGTCAGCACCGTGTTGTCCGCCCCCATGACACCCGAAATCTGCATGTCATTTTGCGGGAGCCACGTTGGGGCAACGACTTGTGGGCTATCTGATTGTCCGGCTGGGGGATTGGCCATTTGATTCTCCTTCTCGCAGTTTGAATGCCAAATACGCGTGCTGGAGAGTGGGCGCCGATAAAGCAATACTGACAACTGTCAGAAATTACAGGTGGACGGTCATTCCTGACGGACGGAAACAGTCCCTTTGTTGAGTCCTCTGGAGATCAGCTCATCGATTAAATAGATATACACTCAAACTCATCTATAAAAACCGCCCACCGGGTACCCTTCCCATGATGACCTTGCGTCAGATCCGTCACTTCATCGCCGTGGCCGAAACCGGCTCGATCTCCGCCGCCGCGCAAACGGCGTTCATTTCCCAATCGACCCTGACCCTGGCGATCCAGCAACTGGAAGAGGAAATCGGCGTCAGCCTGTTCAGCCGACACGCCAAGGGCATGACGCTGACACATCAGGGACACCAATTCCTACGCCAGGCTCACCTGATTCTGGCGACTGTGGACAATGCCAAACGCAGCCTCCAGCAAAGCACCGATCAGGTCGCCGGGCAGTTGATCGTCGGTGTGACCAGTCTGGTCGCCGGTTATTACCTCGCGGATCTACTGACTCGATTTCAACGGGCCTATCCCAACGTTGAAATAAGAGTGATGGAGGACGAACGCCCCTACATTGAGCACTTGCTGGTCAGCGGCGAGATCGATGTCGGGGTGTTGATACTCTCCAACCTCGAAGACCGTCATGCCTTGCAGACTGAGGTGCTGACCCATTCGCCCCACCGTTTGTGGCTGCCAGCGCAGCATCCGCTTTTGGAACACGACAGCATCAATCTCGCCGACGTCGCTCGCGAGCCGTTGATTCAACTGAACGTCGACGAAATGGATAGCAACGCTCAACGTCTATGGCAGGGCGCCGGACTGCAACCGAAGATCACTCTGAGAACCGCATCGACCGAGGCCGTGCGAAGTCTGGTCGCAGCGGGTTTGGGCGTGTCGATCCAGCCGGACATGACCTATCGCCCGTGGTCGCTGGAGGGCGACATCATCGAAGCCCGCCCCATCGCCGACCTCAATCAGACCCTCGACGTCGGCCTGGCCTGGCGCCGTGGCACTGCGCGCCCAGCATTGGTCGACCCATTCCTGACCGTCGCTCGCGAACAACCCCACGGCGGGCGCAAGCCATCTATTTAATCGAATGCCACCTTCAGTATTTAGAATTTGTCGACCCCGGAGCCGCGCACTAGTCTTGCTGCATCTATAAGACGGTCGGCTCCCGGTGACACAGGGAGCAACAATGACCACACAAGAAAAGAGATCGCGGAAAATGGCTGGCGCGCAGACCCCGATGTGTACCGCGTTGTTGATCGACGGCCAACTGGTCGCCGGGGAAGGTTTTGTCGAGCCGATCCTCAACCCGGCCACCGGCGAAATTCTCACGCACATTGCCGAGGCCAGCACCGAGCAGGTCGAAGCGGCGATCCTCGCCGCCCACCAGGCCTTTGCCCAATGGTCGCGCACGACGCCGCAGCAACGTTCCAACCTGTTGCTCGACATCGCCAACGCCGTCGAAAAACACGCCGATCACCTCGCCCGCCTCGAATCGCTGAACTGCGGCAAGCCATTGCACCTGGCGCGTCAGGACGATTTGACCGCGACTGTCGATGTGTTCCGCTTCTTCGCCGGTGCCGTGCGCTGCCAGACCGGCCAGCTCAGCGGCGAATACCTACCGGGTTACACCAGCATGGTCCGTCGCGATCCGATTGGCGTGGTCGCCTCGATCGCGCCGTGGAATTACCCGATCATGATGGCCGCGTGGAAAATCGCCCCGGCCCTCGCTGCCGGCAACACGCTGGTGTTCAAGCCGTCCGAACACACGCCGCTGTCGATCCTCGCACTGGCGCCTGCGCTAGCCGAGATCCTCCCGCGTGGGGTGATCAACATCATCTGCGGCGGTGGCGAAGGCGTCGGCAGCCATTTGGTCAGTCACCCGAAAATCCGCATGGTGTCGCTGACCGGCGATATCGTCACCGGCCAGAAAATCCTCCAGGCCGCCGCGAAAACCCTGAAACGCACTCACCTCGAACTTGGCGGCAAAGCCCCGGTAATCGTGTGCAACGACGCTGATCTGAAAGCTGTGGTCGACGGCGTGCGCACCTACGGTTATTACAACGCCGGGCAGGACTGCACTGCCGCCTGCCGGATCTACGCACAGGCCGGGATTCACGACAAATTGGTCGCCGAACTCGGCGCCGCCGTCAGCAGCCTGCGCTTCGCTGGCAAACGCGATGCCGACAACGAGATCGGCCCGTTGATCAGCACCCGCCAGCGTGACCGCGTCGCCAGTTTCGTCGAGCGCGCCCTTGGCCAGCCGCACATCGAACGCGTGACCGGTGCGGCCGTGCATTCCGGTGCCGGTTTCTACTATCAACCGACGCTGTTGGCCGGTTGCAAACAGAGCGACGAAATCGTTCAACGCGAAGTGTTCGGCCCGGTGGTGACCGTGACCCGTTTCGACGAACTCTCGCAGGCCGTCGACTGGGCCAACGACTCCGAATACGGCCTGGCCTCGTCGGTGTGGACGCAGAATCTGGACAAGGCGATGCAGGTTGCCGCCCGCCTGCAATACGGCTGCACCTGGATCAACAGCCATTTCATGCTGGTCAGCGAAATGCCCCACGGCGGGCTGAAACGCTCGGGTTACGGCAAAGACTTATCCAGCGATTCGCTTCAAGACTACAGCGTGGTGCGGCACATCATGGCCCGCCACGGCCAGCATCTCTGACTACGCTAATAACAAGCCGCCAACGGCATGCTTCACCGCGTTCACAACTGCCCCGACCATAATTTAAAGAAGAGGGTTCAACCATGTTCGTGCACAAGACCGCACTGCTCAGTGCAATCACCACGGCCTTGCTGGCCAGCGCCAGCCTGCAAGCGGCAGAACCGCTGAAGGCTGTCGGCGCCGGCGAAGGGCAGTTGGATATCGTCGCCTGGCCGGGCTACATCGAACGTGGCGAAAGCGACAAGGCCTACGACTGGGTGACCGGTTTCGAGCAGGAAACCGGCTGCAAGGTCAACGTGAAGACCGCCGCCACCTCTGACGAAATGGTCAGCCTGATGGCCAAGGGCGGTTACGACCTGGTCACCGCGTCGGGCGATGCTTCGCTGCGATTGATCGTCGGCAAGCGTGTGCAACCGATCAACACCGCGTTGATCCCGAACTGGAAGACCCTCGACCCACGCCTCAAAGATGCGCCGTGGTACGTGGTCAATAAACAGACCTACGGCACCCCGTATCAGTGGGGCCCGAACGTGCTGATGTACAACACCAACGTGTTCAAGACTGCGCCAACCAGTTGGAATGTGCTGTTCGCCGCGCAGGATTTGCCCGACGGCAAGCCGAACAAGGGTCGCGTGCAGGCCTATGACGGCCCGATCTACATCGCCGATGCGGCGCTGTATCTGAAATCGACCCGGCCTGAACTGGGCATCAAGGATCCGTATCAACTGACCGAGGCGCAGTACAAAGCCGTGCTGGATTTACTGCGGGCGCAGCAGCCGCTGATCCACCGCTACTGGCATGACACCACGGTGCAGATGAGCGATTTCAAAAACGAAGGCGTGGTCGCGTCGGGCGCCTGGCCGTATCAGGTCAACAGCCTGGTGAACGAGAAGCAGCCCATCGCTTCGACCATTCCGAAAGAAGGCGCCACCGGTTGGGCCGACACCACCATGTTGCACGCCGAGGCCAAACATCCCAACTGTGCATACAAATGGATGGACTGGTCGCTGAAGCCCAAAGTCCAGGGTGATGTGGCGGCGTGGTTCGGCTCGTTGCCGGCGGTGCCAGCGGCGTGCAAGGAGAGCGAGTTGCTCGGCGCCGAAGGTTGCAAGACCAACGGTTTCGACCAGTTCGACAAAATCGCCTTCTGGAAAACTCCGCAAGCTGAAGGCGGCAAGTTCGTGCCGTATAGCCGCTGGACGCAGGATTACATCGCGATCATGGGCGGTCGCTAGTCTTTGAATTGACGCCGCGCCCCCTGTGGGAGCGGCGGTGCGACTTGCTCGCGAAAGCGGTGTGTCAGCCAGCACCCTTGCCGAATGATAGACCGCGTTCGCGAGCAAGCCCGCTCCCACATCGGGATCACCAACAACGGCAAACCGCAAAACGTTTCAGCTTTTTCAGAAGTCCAGGCAGGGCCGCTGCGACGGCTTTCGCCTTTTTGGAGCACCGCACCATGACGCTTGCAGTCCAGTTCACCAACGTTTCCCGGCAGTTCGGCGAAGTGAAGGCCGTTGACCGGGTTTCCATCGATATCCAGGACGGCGAGTTCTTTTCCATGCTCGGCCCCTCCGGCTCGGGCAAAACCACCTGCCTGCGACTGATCGCCGGGTTCGAGCAACCGAGCGCCGGTTCGATCTGCATCCACGGCGCCGAAGCGGCCGGTCTGCCGCCGTATCAACGCGATGTAAACACTGTATTTCAGGATTACGCACTGTTCCCGCACATGAACGTGCTGGACAACGTCGCCTACGGCTTGAAGGTCAAAGGCGTAGGCAAAGCCGAGCGCCATAAGCGCGCCGAAGAAACCCTGGACATGGTCGCCCTCGGCGGCTACGGCGTGCGCAAACCGGTGCAGTTGTCCGGTGGTCAACGACAGCGTGTCGCCCTGGCCCGCGCCTTGGTCAATCGCCCTCGCGTGCTGTTGCTCGATGAACCACTCGGCGCACTCGACCTGAAACTGCGCGAGCAGATGCAAAGCGAATTGAAAAAGCTGCAACGCCAACTCGGCATCACCTTCATCTTCGTGACCCACGATCAGACTGAAGCCCTATCAATGTCCGACCGCGTCGCCGTGTTCAACAAGGGCCGCATCGAGCAGGTCGACACGCCGCGCAATCTGTACATGAAACCGACCACCACGTTTGTCGCCGAGTTCGTTGGCACCTCGAACGTGATTCGTGGCGATCTGGCGCGCCAGCTCAGCGGACACCCGCAGCCGTTTTCGATCCGACCGGAACACGTGCGTTTCGCCGAGGGCCCGCTGGCCAGTCACGAAATAGAAGTCAGCGGTTTGCTCCACGACATCCAGTATCAAGGCAGCGCGACCCGTTATGAACTGACGCTGGAAAACGGCCAGACCCTGAGCATCAGCCACGCCAATAATCAGTGGGTCGACAGTAGCGCGCAGCACCAGACCGGCCAGCGCTTGAGTGCGCGTTGGGCGCGTGAAGCGATGATTACGCTGCACGACACCGTTGCGAGCGGGGTGTGAGATGAGCACGCTCGCGACGACTCCATCGCCACCGTTGCGCAGGTTTTCCAACCTGCTCTATCGCAAGCCCAACCTGTACCTGTTGATGTTGCTGGTGCCACCGCTGCTGTGGTTCGGCGCGATCTATCTAGGCTCGCTGCTGGTGCTGCTGTGGCAGGGTTTCTATACCTTTGACGACTTCACCATGGCGGTGACGCCGGACCTGACGCTGGCGAATTTTGCGGCGCTGTTGCGGCCATCGAACTTCGACATCATTCTGCGCACGTTGAGCATGGCCATTGCCGTGTCGATGGCCAGCGCCCTCGTCGCGTTCCCGATTGCCTACTACATGGCGCGTTACACCACGGGCAAGACCAAAGCGTTTTTCTACATCGCGGTGATGATGCCGATGTGGGCCAGTTACATCGTCAAGGCTTACGCATGGACGCTGTTGCTGGCCAAGGGGGGCGTGGCGCAGTGGTTCGTTCAGCACTTGGGGCTGGAGCCGGTTTTGCAATTCATTCTGGGCATACCGGGCGTGGGCGGCAGCACCCTGTCGACCTCGAATCTGGGGCGGTTCATGGTCTTCGTCTACATCTGGCTGCCGTTCATGATCCTGCCGATTCAGGCCTCGCTGGAACGTCTGCCGCCGTCGCTGTTGCAAGCGTCTGCCGACCTTGGCGCCAAGCCGCGCCAGACGTTTATGCAAGTGATTTTGCCGCTGTCGATTCCGGGGATTGCGGCGGGTTCGATCTTTACGTTTTCGCTGACGCTGGGCGATTTCATCGTGCCGCAACTGGTGGGCCCGCCGGGCTACTTCATCGGCAGCATGGTGTATGCGCAGCAAGGCGCGATTGGCAATATGCCGATGGCAGCGGCGTTCACTCTGGTGCCCATCGTTCTGATTGCGGTTTACCTGTCCATCGTCAAACGACTGGGGGCCTTCGATGCACTCTGAGCGCGCTTCACTGGGTCTGCGCATCGCGGCCTGGGGCGGGTTGGTGTTTCTGCACTTCCCGATCCTGATCATCTTCCTTTACGCCTTCAACACCGAAGAAGCCGCGTTCAGCTTTCCACCGAAGGGCTTCACCCTGCACTGGTTCAGTGTGGCGTTTTCGCGGCCGGACGTGCTGGAGGCCATCAAGCTATCGCTGCAGATTGCAGCCATCGCCACGTTGATCGCGATGGTGCTTGGCACGCTGGCGTCGGCGGCGCTGTACCGGCGTGATTTCTTCGGCAAACAGGGCATCTCGCTGATGCTGATCCTGCCGATTGCGCTGCCGGGGATCATCACCGGGATTGCGTTGCTGGCGACGTTCAAAACGCTGGGAATCGAGCCTGGGATGTTCACCATCATCGTCGGCCACGCGACCTTCTGCGTGGTGATCGTCTACAACAACGTCATCGCCCGTCTGCGCCGTACTTCGCACAGCTTGATCGAGGCCTCGATGGATCTGGGCGCCGACGGTTGGCAGACCTTCCGTTACATCATCCTGCCGAACCTCGGCTCGGCGTTGCTGGCCGGCGGCATGCTCGCGTTTGCGCTGTCGTTCGACGAAATCATCGTCACCACGTTCACCGCAGGGCATGAACGCACGCTGCCGTTGTGGTTGCTCAATCAACTGAGCCGGCCACGGGATGTGCCGGTGACCAACGTCGTCGCCATGCTGGTGATGATGGTGACCATGCTGCCGATCCTGGGTGCCTATTACCTGACCCGAGGTGGCGAAAGCGTGGCGGGGAGTGGCGGCAAGTAAACGTCCCCCCCCTGTGGGTGCGGGCTTGCTCGCGAAGAGGCCAGCACATTCAACATTGATGTTGGCTGCCTTACTGCTTTCGCGAGCAAGCCCGCTGCCACCGTTGAACCCGGTTTCTTCTGAAAAATAACAATGGCTTCAAAGAGGACAAAAACATGCAAACCAAACTCTTGATCAACGGCCAACTGGTCAACGGCGAAGGCCCGGCGCAACCGGTGCTCAACCCTTCGCTCGGTGAAGTGCTGGTGGAGATCAACGAAGCCAGCGAAGCCCAGGTCGATGCAGCCGTGCGTGCCGCCGACAACGCCTTTGCCGAGTGGTCGCAAACCGCGCCGAAAGACCGCTCCTTGCTGCTGCTCAAACTCGCTGACGCCATCGAAACCCACGGTGAGGAGTTGGCGAAACTGGAGTCCGACAACTGCGGCAAACCCTACAGCGCCGCGCTGAATGACGAGATCCCGGCGATTGCCGACGTGTTCCGTTTCTTTGCCGGCGCCAGTCGTTGCATGAGCGGATCGGCCGGCGGTGAATACCTGCCCGGCCACACCTCAATGATCCGTCGCGACCCGGTCGGCGTAATCGCCTCCATCGCGCCGTGGAACTACCCGTTGATGATGGTCGCCTGGAAAATCGCCCCGGCACTGGCCGCCGGTAACACCGTGGTGCTCAAGCCGTCGGAACAAACCCCGCTGACCGCGTTACGCTTGGCCGAACTGGCGTCGGACATTTTCCCGGCCGGCGTACTCAATCTGGTGTTTGGTCGTGGGCCTACCGTTGGCAGTCCTTTGGTGACTCATCCGAAAGTGCGCATGGTTTCGTTGACCGGTTCCATCGCCACGGGTGCCAACATCATTTCCAGCACCGCCGACAGCGTCAAACGCCTGCACATGGAACTGGGCGGCAAGGCGCCGGTGATCATCTTCGACGACGCCGACATCGATGCGGCGGTTGAAGGCATCCGTACGTTCGGCTTTTACAACGCCGGGCAGGACTGCACCGCGGCCTGCCGGATCTACGCGCAGCAAGGCATTTATGACAAGTTTGTGGAGAAGCTCGGCGCGGCCGTCAGCAGCATCAAGTACGGTTTGCAGGATGATCCGTCCACCGAACTGGGGCCGCTGATCACTGCGCAACATCGCGACCGCGTCGCCGGTTTCGTCGAGCGTGCCGTGGCGCAACCGCACATCCGTTTGATCACGGGTGGCAAGTCTGTGGACGGCAATGGTTTCTTCTTCGAACCCACCGTGCTGGCCGATGCGCAGCAGGACGACGAAATCGTCCGCCGCGAAGTGTTCGGGCCGGTGGTGTCGGTGACCAAGTTCACTGATGAAGCGCAGGCGCTGGAGTGGGCCAACGATTCGGACTACGGCTTGGCGTCCTCTGTGTGGACTGCGGATGTAGGACGCGCGCATCGGATGTCCGCGCGGTTGCAGTACGGCTGCACCTGGGTGAACACGCACTTCATGCTGGTCAGCGAAATGCCTCACGGCGGTCAGAAATTGTCTGGCTACGGCAAGGACATGTCCATGTATGGGCTGGAGGACTACACCACGGTTCGGCATGTGATGTTCAAGCACTAAGCCTTTAAAAGCTTCGCGTCACCCCGGCTTCAAGGCAGAAACCGGCTCTACGCACCACCAGGACTCCAAAACAATAACTACCGAACCGGGCGGCGCCCTTAGGCCCCGCCACGGCCTCGGCCATCCGAAATCTGCCGATTTCACGGAGCAAACACACATGAGTGCATCACCCGATCTCTCAGCCGCCGTTGCCGACAGCGATGCCGAACAACTGCGCCAACTGGGCTACACCTCCAACTTCAATCGCAGCATGAGCCTGTGGGAAAACTTCGCCCTGGGCTTCACTTATCTGTCACCGGTCGTAGGGGTTTATACCCTGTTCGGTCTGTGTCTGGCCGCAGGCGGGCCACCGATGTTCTGGGCCTACTTGCTGGTCGGTTGCGGTCAGTTGCTGGTGTGCCTGATCTTCGGCGAAGTGGTGTCGCAGTTCCCGATCTCTGGCGGCGTCTATCCATGGGCGCGCCGCTTGGTGGGCAAGAAATGGGCGTGGATGGTCGGCTGGATCTACTCCATCGCCCTGTGCGTGACCATTGCCGCCGTGGCGGTCGGCGCCGGCCCGTACCTGGCCGCCATGATGGGCTTTGAGCCAAACAACAACACCAACATCGTCATCGCCCTGGTGCTGACCCTGTTCGCCACACTGGTCAACCTCAGCGGTACCAAAGTGCTGGCGCGCATCGCCATGTTCGGCTTCCTCTGCGAACTGGTCGGCGCGGTGATCGTCGGCGTGTACCTGCTGATCTTCGAACGCCACCAGCCGCTCAGCGTGTTGTTCAACACCTTCGACATCAGCGTCGACGGCTCGTACCTGCCAGCCTTCCTCACTGCATCGCTGGCGGGGATGTTCCTCTACTACGGCTTCGAGGCCTGCGGCGACGTCGCCGAAGAAACCCCGAACCCGAGCAAGAAAATCCCGGTGGCCATGCGCATGACCATCTACATCGGCGGCATCGCGGCAATGTTCGCCTGCCTGGCGCTGATCCTCGCCGTGCCGGACATGCAAGCGGTGATCAATGGCACCGACAAAGACCCGGTCACCACCATCCTCAGCAACGCCTTCGGCCCGGTCGGTTCGAAAGTGGTGATGGGCGTGGTGATGATTTCCTTCATCTCCTGCGTCATCAGCCTGCAAGCGGCAGCCAGCCGTCTGCTGTACTCCTACGCTCGCGATGAAATGGTCATCGGCAGCCGACTGCTGAAAAAGCTTTCTCCTACGACCCAGGTGCCGGTGGCTGCACTGTTCGTGGCCGGCGTCCTGCCCGCCCTGATCATCGTCCTCGGCTTCTTCCTGCAAGACGCCGTGGCCACCATCGTCAGCTTCGCCGCCATCGGCATCTACCTCGCGTTCCAGATGATCGTGCTGGCCGCCCTGTATGCGCGGATGAAAGGCTGGAAACCCAGCGGCAAATTCACCCTCGGCGTGTGGGGCTGGCCGGTGAATATCGGCGCACTGGTGTATGGCGTTGGCGCGATCATCAACATGGCCTGGCCACGCACGCCGGATGCGGCTTGGTATGTGAACTACGCGATGGTGTTGAGCACCGTAATCGTGATTGGTTTGGGCCTGGTTTACATGTGGATTGGCAAGCCGTATGACCATGGGAAGGCGCCGGCCGGGGATGCCTGGAAGGTGAGTCGCTAAGAAGAATCACCCCGGAATCAAGATTTGATTCCGGGGTCTCCCCGAAGCACTCTCATCAATTCATCTGTACGCCATTTGATCTCCGCTTTACCTCTGACAGCTTCGAAGCGATCCAGATCGATCACCTTTCTCTTTTTACCTCTCGCTTCGTCTTTGCTCACAGAATTACTTCTCCCGTTTTCCCGGTTGCTAACTCATAAAGGAAAATCTTCGGTACAGGGATGGTTTCGCAGCAAGAGCTGCAAAAACAGGCATTTCCTACAGACACAACCTTCCGGAGAAAGCCCCATTTCCTACGCCGTGCGTCGACAGAGTAGACTTGGCGCCGCTAGCGCCTGACCGATAGGCTTTGTCCCGTCGCTGCCAAATCAGCGGCCCGGGGTCGAAGCCGGAACATCATCAACTTGGCGCAACTGCGTCCTCCATAGAGACCGGGGCTTTTTTGCCTTTCAGTTTCGCGTTATGGCGGATCGTGTGGTGCGGGCCTCTCGGCTTCCATGTTGATCGAGAATGTTCCGACTTCGAACGCCACACGGTTCGCCACCCAAAATCTGTCGAAGGATTCGTGGCGACTCTCATTTCAACATGGAGTCAGAAATGCCTAAGCACACGCCAAATCCACCTGAAACCCACCCGCACTTCACCCCCACCGTCTTCACCCGCCACAACCGCTTCCTCCACGCGTTCATGCAAGACCACGAAGCCTGGTTCTGCGTCCAGGATCTCGGTCGCCTGATGGGTTATCCGCTGAACGAACACCTCACTCTGAAACTCGATCCCGACCAGCGTCGCAACGTCCTCATGCGCAAGGACGGCGAAATCGTCGATTGCGCGACGGTCAGCGAGTCCGGCCTGTACGCCCTGCTCGTCCATCACTTCGTGCCGCAAAACCGCAATCTGCGCCAATGGCTGAGCCATGAAGTAATTCCGATGTTGCGCGAAAGCATGGCAACGCCTGTGCAGAACGGCCCGAGCCTGAGTTCGGTTAACTGGGCTGGGGTCACCGTCCCTCTGCTTCACTGGCAGCAGCAGGCGTGGGTCAAATGGCGTGACGTGCCGGAGTTGATGCACGGCCAACTGTAGTGGTCTAATTTCCCCGGACACCCCGATAGGTGGAAAATGCATCTATCGAGGAGTTTTTCATGACCGACAAACGCAGAACATTCGACGACAGCTTCAAGCTGCAAGTCGTGAAGATGATCAAG
>NZ_CAXAPN010000054.1:0-23257 GCF_963971015.1 Pseudomonas sp. RA_15y_Pfl2_54 | reverse complement strand
GTTGATGGCGCTAATGGGCTGAAAGGCCTTTTTTCGTCTGTTGCCCGCACAAAAACAAACGCCCCGAACAAGTCGGGGCGTTTTGTTGGGCCTTCATCAGTGTGTTTTCACACAGTCTGTTCGGGTGCCGTTTTTGTTTACAGCATTCATGTAGCAAAAAATAACCTGTGGCGAGGGAGCAAGCTCCCTCGCCACAATCACATTACAGTTTCTTAACCATCGGCACGCACGCCAGTTGCAGGCCCGAAGGCGATTGATAAATCGCACTCCCCTCCCCCATGTAACCGCAGCGCCGGTAAAAATCGGCAGCGTTCAATGTCGCGTCCAGGCAGACCTCTGTCAGCCCCAGCGCCCTCGCCAGATCTTCGAGAAAGTGCAGAACCTGTTTGCCCAGTCCGCGCTGCATGAAATCCGGATGAATGAAGATTGCACCGATTTCACGGTGCTCCAAATCAAGCATTCCGGTGGCCACGGGCTTGCCCTCAACCCAGCCCAGATAGAAGTGCTTTTCCATGAGCGTGTCGTAACCGACCTCAGCCGAGCCCCTGGTCCAGTCGTGCATTTGCTGCTCGGTGTAGGCACCGACGCATTGATGCCTGATCGCCAAGCGTCGTATGTCGAATGCAGTTTGGGCGTCATTCGCGGTGGCTCTTCTGATCTCAAACATCTCTCTCTCCATGAGCCATGTGCAGGCAGGAAATGAAAAAGCCCCGTCCATTTCTGGCGGGGCTTCGGGTACACGTCAAATGACAAAAACGTATGACCTTATGGCCCGCCGGAAGCGGTCATGGAGGCGCACATCATGGTCATTCGATTTTGGGTATTCATGGGGCGATAGTGCTGTGGATTGTTCCGACACGTCAATTGCGAAGTCTCTTCGCTACTCAATTGAACGTTCTTACCACGCTGGTCGATTCGTCCTACAGGTGTTTTTACGACCGGCGTCTACCGTTGAAAAAGGGACGAAAAGCAAGGCTAGGAAGCCTTGACCGATTCGATTTTCGAGACAACACTATACGTAGGTAACGTACAGAACATGGATGCTCTATTTATCGAATTACCTGTGTTTCAGAAGCACCGAGACGACTATCTGGATGACGATCTGTTTCGCAGCTTTCAACTGGAGTTGCTGAAAAATCCGGAAGTGGGCGATCTTATCGAGGACACAGGCGGGCTTCGTAAAATTCGCTTTGGCGACCAACGAAGAGGGAAAGAAAAACGCAGCGGATTACGAGTGATTTACTACTGGTGGTCAGGCTTCGATCAGTTCTGGCTCTTTACCGTCTATAACAAAAACGAGCAGGACGATCTGACGCCTGCCCATAAAAAACTTTTCAGAAAAACACTGGATAGAGAACTCAACGCGAGAAGCCACTATGAAACGTGACATTTTTTCCGAACTGATGGATGGACTCGAAGCACTGGCCGATGAACGCCAAGGCAAAATCACCTTGCGTACCCACAAGGTTCAGTTGCCAAAACTGATGCCAATCACTGCGGAGGAAGTGGTAGCCATCCGTCAGCAACTTAATCTTTCTCGGTCAGTATTCGCGATGTATCTACGCACCAACACGCGAACGCTCGAAAACTGGGAGCAAGGACGAGCAACGCCTAATGCTCAGGCCACGACCCTGATCCGTCTGGTCCAGCGTTTTCCGCAGACAATCGAACAACTCGCAGCCCTGACCTGATATCCAAGGCCTTCGCCCCATCCACATGACGAAATTGTAATTCCCCCATCACCTTGGCGTTATCCGCAGCTTGCAACGATGTCACCCCGCGACCATGCCGGCGGGCGCTTGCCCGTCGAACAATAAAACCCACTCCGAAGCACGTTCCCGTTCTGCCGAACCCAAGGAGTGTTTGATGGTTAACAATACAAAAATGTCGATGGCCGCTTTAGCGGTGGTGGTTGGCTCCGGGCCGTCCATGGTGTTTGCAGAAGAAAAAGCCGAAGGCATTATCGAAGGCAGCAGCCTGACGGTGCTCAACCGTAATTTCTATTTCAATCGTGAGCACCGCAACGGCCAGTCCAGCCCGACCGGCAACGGTTATTCCGAAGCCTGGTCGCATGTGGTGATCAGCAAGTTCGAATCCGGCTTCACACAAGGCACCGTCGGGGTCGGTGTTGATGCGTTTGCCATGATCGGTTTGAAACTCGACACCGGTGACGGCCACAACGGTGGGCGCAGTTCGTTTGATGTGTTGCCGGTCAACAGTGAAGGCGAGGCCCGGGACGAATACACCAAGGTCGGTGGCGCGGCGAAAGTGCGGGCATTTGATACGGTGGTCAGGGTCGGTGATGTATTCCTGGCCAACCCGGTAGTGGCGGCCGGTGACTCGCGTCTGCTGCCAGAAAGCTTTCGCGGCGTGACGGCGACCAACACCAGTATTGAAGGTCTGTCGGTTCAGGGTGGTCGACTGCACGCGATGAGCCAACCGGTGTCCAGCGACATGCGCGAGAACTTCGCAACCTTCTATGCCGGCCCGGTCAATTCGCCGTGGATTGCTTATGGCGGCGGCGATTACGTGCTGAACAAAAATCTCAGTTTCAGTCTGTACTCCAGTCGTCTCAAGGATGCCTGGAATCAGTACTACGCTGGCACTGCGTGGACGTATCCGCTGTCGGATGACTTGTCGCTGTTTGGTGGTTTGAATTACTACAAGGCTGTCGACGAAGGCAAACAACTGCTCGGCGAGTTCGACAACAACATCTGGAGCGGCCGTGTCGGTGTGAAACTCGGCGCGCACTCCGTCGCCCTCTCCCACCAGCGCAACAACGGCAACGACGATTTCGATTACCTGCGCCAGTCCGACTCGATCTTCCTCGACAACTCCATCCAGTACAGCGACTTCAACTCGCCGAAGGAACGTTCGTGGATGGTGCGTTATGACCTCGACATGACCACCTATGGCGTGCCCGGTTTGTCATTCATGACCCGTTATGCGCGCGACACTGACGCCGATTATTCCAATGCCAACGCCGCGTACATGCGCCGCGATGCCGAGGGCAATCCGCTGACGGATCAGAAGCGTTGGGAGCGCGATATAGAAGTCAAATACGTGGTGCAGAGTGGTTCATTGAAGGACATGTCACTGCGCTTGCGCCAGGCCACCACCCGCGCCACGGCGTTCGAGTCGGATCTGGATGAAGTGCGGGTGATTGTCGAGTATCCGTTGGCGATTCTCTGAGTTCACGAGCAATGCGCATTCACCTTTAGAAGCTCCTTGCTCCTTTAGAAAGAGGTGAATTTTTTGGCGTCCTTTGGGGCGCCTTTTTTATATCTGGTGTGTACCTGAGGTTGTAGCCCTGAAAACTATCAGGTAAAGAGTGGCGTACCGACGCGCCCTGCACCTGAATCGGAGTCAGGTGGATCAACAGCAAGGATTAATTGTGACTGACCTCATTTACCTCTCTGCATGGGGAACTGTCCTGCTGCTGGTTTTTCTCGGCGAGGCAATAACGCTGTTTGCCGCCTACTGGCGGCTCGATCAGATGGAACACCACTTCATCGCCTCTCAATTTGTAGCCACTGATCGCAAGCGTTTGGGCAATGGCCCATTGGGGCGAATGAAGAGAGTAAGGCAGATCGGCGCACTCACCGGCCTTGTCACCTACCCACTGATGCTGGAACGCCCGACGGTCATGGAGGCCGAACGCTTTCCAGTACATCTGAAAAAATGGGGGGCGGTGCCGCGAAGCATCCGGCGAATCGCTTTCATGGGCGCCTGCCTACTTTTACTCTGGCTGGGTTTCGAGCGGTTATGCATGATGCTCTCCACACCGACGAGCGATTTGAAGCGGCTGTACGTGGCCGCATTGATCGCCTGTGTTGTTGTGGCAGTGTTGGCACTGCTCGTGCGGACATACGTCAGTTTTTTCAAACTGGCAGCCATCGAGTCTTTTCTGAAAGAGTCCTACTTCGTCGCTCGCAATCAGCGGGTATTGGGAGACAGCGTTTATGGTCGCTCCTGCCGCCTGTACCACATTTCGAACATTCTCTGTCTGGACTACGGCTATCTGCAGGCAAGTGATCCCGAGGTCATACCCGAGATTGACCGCTTTCCGCTGCCTCTGCGGCGTTGGGTCATTATTCCCGCCCGGATGTTTGGCTACTCTGTTCCGGGTTTTGTCGCGGTTTACTGTGCCGCGATGATCTTTGGCGTCTTTGCCTGAGCGTCAACCTTTGAATAAAACGCGGCCCTGACTAGCGCCGCGTTTTTTCTGCCTGCCTGGACAGATCGGATCAGCCAGCAGGGTCGACGTTATCCAATGCTCTGTTCACCGCCAGTTCACCAAGCATGACGACTTGGGCGATACCGAGCAACGTCTTGCGGTGCGTGCCTTCGAGCAGCGCGGCGAAGTCACCGAGCATGACGCTGGCCGAGGACAGGGACTCGCTGGCGTTGGCCAGCAGGGATTCGGTGTCGGCGGTGGGGTTGACCAGGAACATCTGGTTCTGGACATAGGGCGTGGCCATGATGGCGGCCGTGGGTTTGAGGTAAAAGTCGAGGGCGCGGTCGGCGGCTTCGTGGAGTTTGCGGGTATCTTCGCCCGCGTAGGGGGACGTTGTATGGGCGTGCGCTGGAACGGTTGTTTCCGGGGGATTGGGTGTTGGCTTTTTCATGTTGTTTCTCCTTCTGAACGTTGAAGCTGATCCATTCGGTTCCACGCGAAGGGGTGGCAGCTGTACGCAGGTTGGAACCCGGGGAACGGAGAAACCCGGCAGACTCGAAAGTCTCCCGCGTACAGCCGCCATAACAGACTGCACACCATGAAGGTGGGCAAGCATACGTCATGAAAGACGCTTTGGCGTTGATACGTTCTCCGGGGTTCCAATCCCGATCGCTGATTTGGCAGCGACGTTCACAGCCTAGAGAGCCGACGTCCGACGGACAACCTGAAAACATTGTGGGAAGGTTCTGTATTTTCGGAAAATCTTTAAACATCCCGAATCGAAATACTCAGCCGCGCCAGGACTGTTGTGAAGGCAATGACTTGGGCGAGGACATTACCTATTCGGAATGCGTCGCCGCTCTATTGGATCAACGCGAAACCTGTGGGCGCTCGATGGCGGTGGTTCTGGCACAACTGAAAACGGCACCTTGCGGTGCCGTTTGCCCTTCACTCATCAGCTTTTATTTACGCGCATCTGCCCAGGATTTCAGCAGTTCGTTGTAGCTCACGGTCTCGCCCTTCGGCTTCTCGTTCGCCAGTTTCGGTTTCGGCGCGCCCGGTTGATCGAACCAGTATTGCGCGTCGCGTTCCGGGTTCATTTTCGGTGCGCACGTGGCTTGGGCTTTGGAGCGTTCCAGACGCGACATGATCGCGTCCTGATCCTTGGCCAAACCATCCAGCGCTTGCTGCGGGGTCTTCTCGCCGCTGGCCGCTTCGGCGATGTGGCTCCACCACAGTTGCGCCAGACGCGGATAGTCCGGCACGTTGGTCCCGGTCGGGGTCCATTGCACGCGGGCCGGGCTGCGGTAGAACTCGACCAGACCACCGAGTTTCGGCGCCAGATCGGTCATGGCCTGCGAGTTGATGTCCGACTCGCGAATCGGCGTCAAACCGACGATGGTTTTCTTCAGCGAGACGGTTTTCGAAGTCACGAACTGCGCGTACAGCCACGCCGCGAGTTTCTGTTTCTCCGGCGTGGATTTCATGAACGTCCACGAACCCACGTCCTGATAACCAAGCTTCATGCCCTCCTCCCAATACGGCCCGCGCGGCGATGGCGCCATCCGCCATTTCGGCGTGCCGTCGTCATTGACCACCGGCAGGCCCGGTTTGGTCATGTCGGCGGTGAAGGCGGTGTACCAGAAAATCTGCTGAGCGATGTTGCCTTGCGACGGCACCGGGCCGGACTCGGAGAACGTCATGCCCGCTGCTTCCGGTGGCGCGTACGCCTTGAGCCAATCGACGTATTTGGTCGTGGCAAACACTGCCGCCGGGCCGTTGGTGTCGCCGCCTCGGGTCACGCTGGAACCCACCGGGTGGCAATCCTCGACACGAATGCCCCACTCGTCCACCGGCAAACCGTTAGGCAAGCCCTTGTCGCCGCCACCGGCCATGGAGAACCAGGCATCGGTGAAGCGCCAGCCCAGCGACGGGTCTTTCTTGCCGTAGTCCATGTGCCCGTAAACACGTTTGCCGTCGATTTCCTTGACGTCTTCGCTGAAGAATTTGGCGATGTCTTCATAGGCTGACCAGTTCACCGGTACGCCCAATTCGTAGCCGTACTTTTCCTTGAACCTGGCTTTCAGGTCCGCGCGTTCAAACCAGTCAGCGCGGAACCAGTACAGGTTGGCGAACTGCTGGTCGGGCAGTTGATAAATCTTGCCGTCCGGCGCGGTGGTGAACGAAATGCCGATGAAGTCCTTGATGTCGAGGGTCGGCGAGGTGAAGTTCTTGCCTTCGTTGGCCATCAGGTCGGTGATCGATTCGGTCTTGCCGTAACGAAAGTGCGTGCCGATCAGGTCCGAGTCGTTGACCCAGCCGTCGTAGATATTCTTGTCGGACTGCATCACCGTCTGCATTTTTTCCACCACGTCGCCTTCTTGCAGCAAGTCGTGGGTGAGCTTGATCCCGGTGATTTCGCTGAAGGCCTTGGCCAGCACCTTGGACTCGTATTCATGGGTGGTCAGGGTTTCCGAAACCACCTTGATTTCCATCCCGCGAAACGGCTCGGCAGCCTTGATGAACCACTTCAGTTCTTCGAGTTGCTGATCGGCCGTCAGGGTCGACGGTTTGAATTCGTTGCCGATCCACTTTTTCGCAGCGTCCTCGTAGGCATCGGCCCAGGCCGACGCGCTCAAACCGCTGAGTGCCAGCAAGGCTGCCAATGAAATGCTATGTCGCAGCTTATTGTTTTTGTCGAACATAGAGACCTCCTGTTTAGGATTTCGGAGCACGGTTGTCGAGCGACTCGACTAGCCCCAACGCATCACAGCCAACAGCCACACCAGGGACAACGCGGACGCCACCCAGATGCTCCAGTCGGTGGCGCCGACGACCAGCAAATGCAGGTAGGCGCTGCCGAGAAGACCGATAAACAAGCGATCGCCACGGGTGGTGGCAATCGGCAGAAAACCTCGCCGCAGGACGCTCGGCGAACGCAGCTCCCACGTCGTCATGCCCACCAGGAGCAAGCCTATGACGATAAAGAATGCCGCGGTGGGGGTGGTCCAACTCATCCATTCCATCATCAGTTCCTCAGACCCGGCCGAGGGCAAAGCCCTTGGCCACATGGTTGCGAACAAACCAGATCACCAGCATGCCCGGCAAAATGGTCAACACCCCCGCCGCCGCCAGCACGCCCCAATCGATCCCCGAGGCCGAGACCGTGCGTGTCATCACCGCCGCAATCGGCTTGGCGTTTACCGAGGTCAACGTGCGCGCCAGCAACAGCTCGACCCAGGAAAACATGAAGCAGAAAAACGCCGTGACGCCGATGCCGGAACCGATCAACGGGATGAAAATCTTCACGAAGAACTTGGGAAAACTGTAGCCATCGATGTAGGCGGTTTCGTCGATTTCCTTCGGCACGCCGGACATGAAGCCTTCGAGAATCCACACCGCCAGTGGCACGTTAAACAGGCAGTGCGCCAAGGCCACGGCAATGTGCGTGTCGAACAGACCAATCGACGAATAGAGCTGGAAGAACGGCAACAGGAACACGGCCGGAGGGGCCATGCGGTTGGTCAGCAGCCAGAAGAACAGGTGCTTGTCGCCCAGAAAGCGGTAGCGTGAAAACGCATACGCCGCCGGCAGTGCCACGCTCAGGGAAATCACCGTGTTCAGGCTCACGTAGTACAGCGAGTTGATGTACCCGCTGTACCAGCTCGGATCGGTGAAGATCACCTTGTAGTTCGCCAGCGTGAAGTCCTGTGGGAAAAGTGTCAGACCGCCGAGGATTTCGGTGTTGCTCTTGAACGACATGTTCAGCAGCCAGTAGATCGGCACCAGCAGGAACAGGATGTAGACCAGCAACGGGATCAGCTTTCTTTTGCTCATGGCCGGGCCTCAGCGGTTGGCGTCGGAGTGCGTCATGGCGGTATAGAACAGCCAGGACACCAACAGGATGATCAGGAAGTACACCAGCGAGAAAGCCGCTGCCGGCCCCAGGTCGAATTGGCCTACGGCCATTTGCGTCAGCGTCTGACTCAAGAAGGTCGTGGCATTACCCGGCCCGCCCCCGGTGAGCACAAACGGCTCGGTGTAGATCATGAAACTGTCCATGAAACGCAACATCACCGCGATCAACAGCACGCTCTTCAGCTTGGGCAACTGAATGTGACGGAACACTGCCCAGGCGGACGCCCGATCGATGCGCGCCGCCTGGTAATACACATCGGGAATGGCGCGCAATCCGGAGAAACACAGCAGCGCCACCAGCGAAGTCCAGTGCCAGACGTCCATCACCAGCACCGTCACCCAGGCGTCCATGGTGTTGGCCGCATAGTTGTAGCTGATGCCCATCGCGTTGAGACTCGACCCGAGCAAGCCGATGTCGGCGCGGCCAAAAATCTGCCAGATCGTGCCCACCACGTTCCACGGGATCAGCAGCGGAATCGCCAGAATAATCAGCACCAGCGACGACCAGCGGCCCTTGGTCGGCATGGTCAGGGCAATCGCAATGCCCAGCGGGATTTCAATCAGCAACACGCACGCCGAATAGATGAACTGGCGCAGCAGCGAATCATGCAGACGCGGATCCAGCAGCACCTGCCGATACCACTCAGTGCCGACGAAGTAGCGGCTGGATTGGTCGAAGATGTCCTGCACCGAGTAGTTGACCACGGTCATCATCGGGACGACCGCACTGAACGCCACCAGCAAAAACACCGGCAACACCAGCCACCAGGCCTTGTTGTTCTGCACCTTGTTCATGGCTGCACCTCATTGTCTTCAGTGGCTGGCAGCAGGAATTCATCGGCATAGACCATCAGCCACTGCGCCGGAAAACTGATGTACGCCTTGCCCTGCGGCACCGGTTTGTCTTCCGCCAGGCGCACTTTCAACGCCACGCCGTCGAGATCGAGGGTCATGATCTTGTAGGTGCCGAGGTCTTCGACGTGTACGACGTGTGCCTGCATCGCGTCGTCAAACGGCTCATCCCAGACATGAATGAACTCGGGACGGATACCGACCTTCAGATTTTTCCACTGACCGTGTTCGATATGACGCTGCAAGGCGTCAGACAGCGGCAGGTGCGTCGAGCCGAAACCGACCCCGCCCGGTTGCGGCTGCACGTCGATCAGATTCATGCCGGGGCTGCCGATGAAGTAGCCGACAAAGGTGTGGCTCGGCCGCTCGAACAACTCCCGTGGCGTGCCGAACTGGACGATCTGGCCGCCGTACATCACCGCGATTTTGTCGGCGAAGGTCGAGGCTTCGAGTTGATCGTGGGTCACGTAGACCATGGTGATGTTGAACTGCTCGTGGATCTGCTTGAGCTTGCGTCGCAGTTTCCACTTCAGGTGCGGATCGATCACTGTCAGCGGTTCATCAAAGAGAATCGCCGACACGTCGTCACGCACCAGGCCCCGCCCCATCGAGACTTTCTGTTTTTCGTCGGCGGTGAGGTTGCGCGCCTTTTTGCTCAGCAGCTCTTGCAGGTCGAGGACTTCGGCAATTTCCTGCACCTTGCTGTGCACTTTCGCCTCGGCCATGCCCTGATTGCGCAGGGGAAACGCCAGGTTGTCGAACACGGTCATGGTGTCGTAGACCACCGGAAACTGGAAAACCTGAGCGATGTTGCGCTTCTCCGGGGTCAGGTCGTTGACCGCTTTGCCGTCGAATAACACATGCCCTTGCGAGGGGCTGAGCAGGCCGGAAATGATGTTGAGCAACGTCGATTTGCCGCAACCGGACGGGCCAAGCAGCGCATAGGCGCCACCCTGCTCCCAAACGTGATCCATCTCGCGGATCGCATAATCCTCTGCACCGCCGGGGGTTTTACTGTAGCTGTGGGCGAGGTGTTGCAAACGGATTTCGGCCATCAGGCAACCCTCGCGACACGCCGCCCCGGTGCTTGCACCAGGCGGCCCTGCGCATCGAAAACAAACAGTTTGTGGGTCGGGATATAAATGCGGATCGGCTCGTCGACGTCGTATTCGTGAACGCCGGACAGGTGCAGCACCAGCAGGAAATGCTCGTTGCGCACATGCAGGAAGGTTTCCGAACCGCTGATCTCGGCGACTTCCACCGTGACGGCCAATTCCAGATCGTCATCGTTGCTCGGCACCAGCGAGATGTGGCTGGGGCGCACGCCGAAGCGGAACTCACCTTCGCCCACCGAACGCAGATCAACGTTTAACGGGAAGTGTACGAAGTTGGCAAAACTCACTTCGTTACCGGCGATGCGCCCCGGCATCAGGTTGATCGGCGGCTCGGAGAACAACTCGGCGGCCAGCACGGTTTGCGGCTGGTGATACACCGAGGTCGACGGGCCGCTCTGGATCACCCGCCCCTCGTGAAGAATCGTCGTGGTGCCGCCCAGCGCCAGCGCTTCGTTAGGCTCGGTGGTGGCGTAAATGGCGATGGTATGGCGCTGCTTGAACAACTCGCGCATTTCCTGACGCAGTTCTTCGCGCAGTTTGTAGTCGAGATTGACCAGCGGCTCGTCGAACAGGATCAGTTCGGCATCCTTGACCAGCGCCCGGGCCATGGCGGTGCGTTGCTGCTGCCCGCCGGAGAGTTCCAGCGGATAGCGCTGCAGAAACTTCTCGATGCGCAGCATCTTTGCGGTTTCCTGCACCTTGCTGTGGATGATCTCTTTCGAGACGCCAGCCTGACGCAGCGGCGAGGCGATGTTCTCGAACACGGTCATGGTCGGGTAGTTGATGAATTGCTGATAAACCATCGACACATTGCGCAGACGCACCGGGCGATGGGTGACATCGACGCCGTTCATCAGGATGCGGCCGCTGTCGGGCTTGTCCAGACCGGCCATCAGACGCATGAGACTGGTTTTGCCAGACAGCGTGCGGCCGAGCAAAACGTTGAAGGATCCGGGTTCGAATTTCAGGCACGCATCGTCGATCCAGTTCTGGCCCTCGACGGTGCGGCAGACGTGCTCCAGGGTGAGTGACATGGCTCGGCCTTTTTATTATTGGAGTCAAGCGACCTGTGCAGTAGAGCGACATTCGTGCCAGAAATGGCAAGTTGTTGATTTGTTGTGAAAATCCTTGAAAACGCCGGGAAACGGCGTTCATTGCTGAACACATTTGAACAGTTTGGCGATTGACAATGAACAATAGTGAACAACACTCTATGGATGCTTTTGCCCAATCTCATGACCGCTGAAGATCCCAATGTGGGAGCGCGAATGCGGTGTGTCATTCAACTGATTCATTGACTGATCCACCGCATTCGCGAGCAAGCCCGCTCCCACCGTTTTGAGCTGTGCTGTTTCAGGATTTGGGTTCATAACAACAATAAAAATCGCTGCATCTGAGGCTGACTGCCATGGTCGCACCTGCCCCGCCGCTGTCCCACGACGCGCTCGTCCAGAGCTCCTGGCAACGTTGTCGGGCGTTTGGTCTGGATCATCAAAGCGCTCCGGCGTTCGATCAATTACCCGCCTCGGGTATTGCGCACCTGCTCGACCGCCATCATTCGCTGGTGCAAACCACCCATCAGGAAGTGTTGCCCTACTACGAGAACATCCTGAGCAATTCCAATTGCCTGATCATGCTCGCCGACAACCAGGGCCAGGTGCTGACCTCGTGGGGTACGCAACGGTTTATCGCGCCGAATCTGGCCCGAGGCTTTCAGGCCGGGGCGAGCTGGATGGAACGCTGCAGCGGCACCAACGCCATCGGCACTGCGCTGGCCTGCGAGCAAGCGGTACACATCGAACACGATGAACATTTTCTGAAAGCCAACCGCTTCATGACCGGTTCCGCCGCGCCGATTTTCGACGCCGAGCGCAAGGTCATCGCGGTGCTTGACGTGTCCAGCGACAGCTATCTGCCGCCCTCACACACCTTGGGCATGGTCAAGATGATGAGCCAGACCGTGGAAAACCGGCTGATCCTCAACCTGTTCCATGGCCAGCACTTTCAACTGACCTTCAACACCGGGTTGAACAACCTCGACAGTCAGTGGGCCGGCTTGTTGATTTTCGATGAGAGCGGTCAGGTGCTGTCGGCCAATCGCCGGGCCGACAATCTCTTGGGTGTGCGCTTGTCGCGGGTCAGTGTTGAGAGCCTGTTCAAGGTGTCGTTACTCGAGTTGATCAACCAGCCGGACGGTTTGCCGTTTGCCTTGCAGACCTGCGGGAGTAACCGTTTCCAGTGTTTGTTGAAGCGGCCACAACAGGCGCCCATCGAGGCGCGAGTGTTTACGTCTGAACCCAAAGCCGCCGCGCCAACCGCGATCAGCCTCAACACACTGCACCTGGGCGACAGTCGCGTGGAAAAAGCCGTGCGCCAGGCCGAGCGTTTGCTGGAAAAAGACATTCCGCTGCTGATCCACGGCGAAACCGGGGTTGGCAAAGAGGTGTTCGTCAAAGCCCTGCACCAAGCCAGCTCGCGCAGCAAACAGGCTTTCATCGCCGTCAACTGCGCGGCGATCCCCGCCGAATTGGTGGAGTCCGAGTTGTTCGGCTACGAGAAAGGCGCGTTCACCGGCGCCAACCAGAAAGGCAGCATCGGCCTGATCCGCAAGGCTGACAAAGGCACGCTGTTCCTTGATGAAATCGGCGACATGCCGCTGCCGACCCAGGCGCGGTTGCTGCGGGTGTTGCAGGAGCGCTGTGTGCAACCGGTGGGTAGCAGCGAGTTGTTTCCGGTGGATCTGCGGATCATCTCGGCGACCAACCGCTCGCTACGGGAGCAGGTGCAACTGGGGCGGTTTCGCGAGGATTTGTATTACCGCATCGGTGGCTTGACCCTGGAGTTGCCGCCATTGAGGGAGCGCAGTGACAAAAAGGCGTTGTTCAAACGGCTCTGGGAGCAGCATCGTGAACCGACGCAGTGGGCGGGGTTGAGCCACGAAGTGCTGGAACTGTTCGATAAGCATCCGTGGCCAGGCAACTTGCGCCAAGTCAGCAGCGTGATGCAGGTGGCGCTGGCCATGGCTGAAGAGCAACCCGTGCGACCGGAGCATTTGCCAGATGATTTTTTTGTAGATCTGGACATGGAGCCGGTTGAGCGCGTGCAGCCATTGGGGCTGGATTTGAATGATGTTGAAGCGTTAAACCGGGAGCTGCAGGCGGCGGGGGGAAATATTTCGCACTTGGCGCGACGACTGGGTGTGAGCCGCAATACCCTTTACAAACGGTTGCGTCAGGCTGAATGACAAGATGTCTGGGCGGGTCTCATCGCTGGCGAGCCTGCAATGACTTCAGCCCTGTCCCTGTAGATTCCTGAGATAACCCAAAAACAAAAACCCGCACAAGGCGGGTTTTGTTTTTAGCGGATCAGCCAATCAGTCAGCCAAACGCCAGGTCGTGCCACCCTTGCCGTCTTCCAGCACCACGCCCATGGCGGTGAGCTGGTCGCGGATGCGGTCGGATTCAGCCCAGTCCTTGCCCGCCCGTGCCGCCAGACGCGCAGCAATCAGCGCGTCGACTTCAGCCGCATCAACACGCCCTTCGGCGCCAGCCTGCAGGAAGTCGTCGGCTTCGAGTTGCAATACACCCAGCACGCTGGCCAGTTCTTTCAGACGGGCCGCTAAACCGGCCGCTGCATCGAGATCGCTCTCGCGCAGACGGTTGATCTCGCGAACCATTTCGAACAGCACCGCACAGGCTTCCGGCGTACCGAAGTCGTCGTTCATCACCGTGGTGAAACGCTCGACGAACGCTTCGCCGCCGGCCGGCGCCACGTTCGGCAGGCCTTTCAACGCGTGGTAGAAACGCTCGAGTGCGCCTTTGGCGTCCTTGAGGTTGTCTTCCGAGTAGTTGATCGCGCTGCGGTAGTGGCTCGACACCAGCAGGTAACGCACGACTTCCGGGTGGTACTTGTCGAGCACGTCGCGAATGGTGAAGAAGTTGTTCAAGGACTTGGACATCTTCTCGCCATTGATGCGAATCATGCCGCAATGCATCCACGCGTTGGCGTAGGTCTTGCCAGTGGCCGCTTCGCTCTGGGCGATTTCGTTTTCGTGGTGCGGGAACTCAAGATCGCTGCCGCCGCCATGAATATCGAACGTCTCACCGAGGCAGCAGGTGGACATCACCGAGCACTCGATGTGCCAGCCCGGACGCCCGGCGCCCCACGGCGATTCCCAGCTTGGCTCGCCCGGTTTGACGCCTTTCCACAGCACGAAGTCCAGCGGATCTTCCTTCGCTTCGTCGACCTCGATCCGCGCACCGATGCGCAGGTCTTCGATCTTCTTGCGCGACAGCTTGCCGTAACCCATGAACTTGCCGACGCGGTAGTACACGTCGCCATTGCCCGGGGCGTAGGCGTAGCCCTTGTCGATCAGGGTCTGGATCATCGCGTGCATGCCCGGAATGTGATCCGTGGCACGCGGCTCCATGTCCGGCTTCTTGATGTTCAGGCGCGCTTCGTCTTCGTGCATCGCGGCAATCATGCGCTCGGTCAACGCTTCGAACGATTCACCGTTCTCGTTGGCGCGGTTGATGATCTTGTCGTCGATGTCGGTGATGTTGCGCACGTAAGTCAGGTTGTAACCGCTGAACCGCAACCAGCGGGTCACCAGGTCGAACGCGACCATGCTGCGACCATGGCCCAGGTGGCAGTAGTCGTACACGGTCATCCCGCAGACGTACATGCGCACATTGTTGCCATCGAGCGGCTTGAAGACTTCTTTGCTCTTGGTGAGCGTGTTGTAGATCGTTAGCACGTTAAATCCCTTGAATCACTGGCCCCACGAATCACGCAGGGTCACGGTACGGTTGAATACCGGCTGACCTGGTTTCGAGTCCTTCAAATCGGCGACGAAGTAGCCTTCGCGCTCGAACTGGAAACGGTCTTCCGGCTGTGCATTGCCAAGCGATGGCTCAGCACGACAACCGGTCAGCACTTGCAGTGAGTCAGGGTTGATGTTGTCGAGGAAACTGGCGCTGTCTTCGGCCTTCTCAGGGTTGGCCGAACGGAACAGGCGATCGTACAGACGCACTTCGCACTCGACGCTGGCAGCGGCCGGCACCCAGTGAACCACGCCTTTGACCTTGCGGCCTTCAGGGTTCTTGCCCAGAGTTTCGGGGTCGTAGGAGCAACGCAGTTCGACGATGTTGCCATCGGCGTCCTTGATCGCTTCGTCGGCACGGATCACGTAGCTGCCGCGCAGACGCACTTCGCCGCCCGATTCCAGACGTTTGTAGCCTTTCGGCGGCTCTTCCATGAAGTCTTCACGGTCGATGTAGATTTCCCGGGCAAACGGCAGCGCGCGCACGCCCATGTCTTCTTTCGGGTGGCGCGGCAGTTCGAGGTTCTCGACCTGGCCTTCCGGGTAGTTGGTGATCACGACTTTGAGCGGACGCAGCACGCACATGGCGCGCGGGGCGCTGTGGTCGAGGTCGTCACGGATGCTGAATTCGAGCATGCCGAAGTCAACCACGCCGTCGGAGCGGTTGGTACCGATCATTTCGCAGAAGTTGCGGATCGATTTCGGCGTGTAACCACGGCGGCGAAAGCCCGACAGCGTGGACATGCGCGGATCGTCCCAGCCATTGACGTGCTTTTCATCGACCAGTTGCTTGAGCTTGCGCTTGCTGGTGATGGTGTAGTTGAGGTTCAGACGGCTGAACTCGTACTGACGCGGTTGCGCCGGCACTGGCAGTGCGTCGAGGAACCACTCGTACAGCGGACGATGGCTTTCGAACTCCAGGGTGCAGATCGAGTGAGTGATGCCTTCGATGGCGTCCGACTGACCGTGGGTGAAGTCGTAGTTGGGGTAGATGCACCACTTGTCACCGGTCTGGTGGTGATGGGCGTGGCGGATGCGGTACATGATCGGGTCACGCAGGTTCATGTTCGGCGAGGCCATGTCGATCTTCGCGCGCAGCACGCGGGCGCCGTCCGGGAACTCACCGGCGCGCATGCGGGCGAACCAGTCGAGGTTTTCTTCAACCGAACGGTCGCGGAACGGGCTGTTCTTGCCAGGTTCGGTCAGGCTGCCACGGTATTCCTTGGCCTGCTCCGGGGTCAGGTCGTCGACGTAGGCCTTGCCGGCCTTGATCAACTCCACCGCCCAGTCGTGCAACTGGTCGAAATACTGCGAGGCGTAGCGCACTTCGCCGGACCATTCGAAGCCCAGCCATTTGACGTCGCTTTCGATCGCGTCGATGTATTCCTGATCTTCCTTGGCCGGGTTGGTGTCGTCGAAACGCAGGTGCGTGACGCCGCCGAACTCCTGGGCCAGGCCGAAGTTCACGCAGATCGATTTGGCGTGGCCGATGTGCAGGTAGCCGTTGGGCTCCGGCGGGAAACGGGTGACGATCTGGGTGTGCTTGCCCGAGTCCAGGTCTGCCTGGATGATCGGCCGCAGGAAATTGACCGGCACGGCAGGGCCGGACTTGGCATTCGAGGTAGGGTCGACAGTGGGCTTGCTCATAGGATCCTTGACTTACAGGTGCGCGGCCGCAGAGGGGGCCAGACAAAACAAAGCCGCTATCATAGCCGATGCTGTCAAGGGGCTGACAGAGCAGGCCCTATAAAGGCGTGCATTTAATCGCACGGAAATGAAAAACTGCCTCGAAATTCACGCCTGTCACGCTAAACTGCGCACCTCGGCCTTCAAGGGCTGAACCGGTAAAGGGTGTAAATGGCCCATACCCACGAATTCCTTATAAAGAGTAGCGATCATGACTCAAGTAAAACTGACCACGAATTTCGGTGACATCGTCATCGAGCTGAACGAAGAAAAAGCCCCGATCACCGCGGCCAACTTCATCGAATACGTTAAAAAAGGTCACTACGAGAACGTCGTGTTCCACCGTGTGATCAAAGGTTTCATGATCCAGGGCGGCGGTTTCGAGCCTGGCATGAAGGAAAAGAAAGACAAGAGCCCAAGCATTCAGAACGAAGCTGACAACGGTCTGAAGAACGAGAAGTACACCCTGGCCATGGCTCGCACCATGGACCCGCATTCGGCATCGGCACAGTTCTTCATCAACGCCACCGACAACGGCTTCCTCAACCACACCGCCAAGACCGCTCAGGGTTGGGGTTACGCGGTATTCGGTAAAGTGGTTGCGGGCTTCGACGTTGTCGACAAGATCGAAGGCGTTTCCACCACGTCCAAGGCAGGCCACCAGGACGTACCAGCAGACGACGTGATCATCGAGAAAGCCGAGATCATCGAAGCGTGATACTGCTGATTTCAGACTTGCATCTGGAAGAGGAGCGCCCGGACATTACCCGGGCGTTTCTGAGTTTGCTCGCCGGACGCGCCCGCTCGGCGAGTGCGTTGTACATTCTGGGCGACTTCTTCGAGGCGTGGATTGGCGACGATGCCATGACGCCCTTCCAGCGTTCCATCTGCCAGGCCCTGCGCCAATTGAGCGACAGCGGCACGGCCATTTTTCTGATGCACGGCAATCGCGACTTCCTGCTCGGCAAGGCCTTCTGTAAACAGGCCGGCTGCACGCTGTTGAAGGACCCGAGCGTCGTGCAATTTTACGGTGAGCCGGTGCTGTTGATGCACGGCGACAGTCTTTGCACCCGCGACGTCAGCTACATGAAGCTGCGCCGCTACCTGCGTAATCCGATCACCCTGTTCATCTTGCGCCATCTGCCGCTGAGCACACGCCACAAACTGGCGCGCAAACTGCGAAGCGAAAGCCGGGCGCAGACGCGGATGAAGGCCAACGACATTGTCGATGTCACGCCGCAAGAGATTCCGCGGATCATGCAGGCGTTTGGCGTGAAGACCCTGATTCACGGGCACACCCATCGGCCGGCGATTCATAAGCTGCAGCTCGCCGAGCAGGCGGCGAAGCGGATTGTGCTGGGGGACTGGGACCGTCAGGGTTGGGCGTTACAGGTGGATGAGAATGGGTATGCGCTGGCGCCGTTTGATTTTGCGCCGCCGCCAGCCCTGCCCGCTCCCACCCTCTAAACCACACACAAAACCCAATGTGGGAGCGGGCTTGCTCGCGAAAGCGGTGTGTCATTCAGTCGAGATGTCGACTGAACCACCGCCTTCGCGAGCAAGCCTGCTCCCACATTTTTGACCGCGTTCTACTTAGTGCCCGCTGGCAGCAGGCCCCGCCTTCGCCGCAAACGGCGGCTTCGCCAGCCACACAATCAGAATCAACCCCATGAACCCCCAGCCCAGCAGCGTGAAGTAATCCACGGTGGAGAGCATGTACGCCTGGCTGGTCAGCACATGGTCGAGTTGCGCATACGCCGGAGCACTCGCCCCGCCCAATTGATTCAACGCCTCCCGCGTCGCGGGCTCATAGGTGCTGATGCTTTCACTCATATAGGCATGGTGTTGATCGGCCCGGCGAATCCAGATCCAGGTGGTCAGCGACGCCGCGAAGCTACCGCCCAACGTTCGCAGGAATGTCGCAAGGCCCGCGCCGTCGGCGATCTGGCTCGGCGGCAAGTCCGACATCAGAATGCTCAAGGTCGGCATGAAGAACAGCGCCACGCCAATGCCCATGAACAGTTGCACCAGAGCGATGTGCTGGAAGTCCACCTCGTTGGTAAACCCGGCGCGCATGAAGCAACTCAGGCCAATCGCCAGAAATGCCAGCCCGGCCAGTAAACGCAGGTCGAACTTGTGTGCGTATTTGCCGACAAACGGCGACAGCAGCACCGGCAGAATCCCGATCGGCGCCACGGCCAGCCCTGCCCAGGTCGCGGTGTAACCCATCTGGGTCTGCAACCATTGCGGCAGGATCAGGTTGATGCCGAAGAACCCGGCGTAACCCAGTACCAGCACCAGTGTGCCGATGCGAAAGTTGCGGTGGGCAAACAGCCGCAGATTGACCACCGGATGCTGGTCGGTCATTTCCCAGATGACGAACACCGCCAGCGCGATCACTGAAATCGCCGCACCAATAATGATGAAGTTCGATTCGAACCAGTCCAGGTCATTGCCCTTGTCGAGGATCACCTGCAACGCGCCGACCCCGATGATCAGCGAGATCAGCCCGACGTAGTCCATCGGCTGACGGCTGGTTTCCACCGGACGCTTGGCCAATTGCGAACGCACGACCATCACCGCAAAAATCCCGATCGGCACGTTGATGAAGAAGATCCACGGCCAACTGTAGCTGTCGGTGATCCAGCCACCGAGAATCGGCCCTGCGATCGGTGCAACCACCGTGACCATTGCCAATAATGCCAATGCCATGCCTCGCCTGGCGGGGGGATACACGGCGATCAACAGGGTTTGCGTCATCGGATACAGCGGCCCGGCGACTAGCCCCTGCAACACGCGAAAGCCGATCAGTTCGGGCATCGACGTGGAAATACCGCAGAGAAACGAAGCCAGCACAAACAGAAGGGTCGCCCAGAGAAACAGCGTCACCTCGCCGAAACGCCGGCTCAACCATCCGGTCAGCGGCAGCGCAATGGCGTTGCTCACGGCAAACGAGGTGATCACCCAGGTGCCCTGCTCCGAACTCACCCCCAGGTTGCCGGAAATCGTCGGCAACGCCACGTTGGCGATGGTGGTGTCGAGCACTTGCATGAAAGTCGCCAGCGACAGGCCGATGGTGCTGAGCAACAGGCTGGGCGGCGTAAAAGAGGCGTTATTGCTCATCGCGAATCCTTTGAAACCTCAATAGCGTTACACCCGCCCTTGTGGGAGCGGGCGTGCTCGCGAAGGCGGCCTGTCAGACAAATCAATCTTGAATGGCACACCGCTTTCGCGAGCAAGCCCGCTCCCACAGGGTCAGTGGTGGATCAGCGTTGCGCGGTTTTGCTGACCGCGGCGCTGTTGTCGTGGATCAGTTGCGCGATCATTGCGTCGGCTTCGGCCAGTTGACGGTCGTAGACGTTGGTGCTGAAAGACGCTTTTTGCGGCGATTGTTGAGCCAGTACCGGGCCGCTCTGGTCATGCAGATTGACCTCGACAGTGGTCGACAGACCGACGCGCAGCGGGTGCTTGGCCAACTCTTCGGCGTTGATGTGAATGCGCACCGGCACACGCTGAACAATCTTGATCCAGTTACCGGTCGCGTTCTGCGCCGGCAGCAGAGCAAACGCGCTACCGGTACCGGCGCCGAGGCTGTCGACGGTGCCGCTGTATTTCACGTCACTGCCGTAGATGTCGGATTCGATATCCACGGGCTGACCGATGCGCATGCCGCTCAGTTGGGTTTCCTTGAAGTTGGCGTCGATCCACAGTTGATCCAGTGGAATCACCGCCATCAGTGCGGTGCCCGGTTGCACGCGTTGGCCGAGTTGCACGGTGCGCTTGGCAACGTAACCGGTGACCGGCGCGATCAACGTGCTGCGGGCGTTGGTCAGGTAGGCCTGACGCAGTTGCGCGGCAGCGGCCATCACGTCCGGGTGCGACGACACCACGGTGTCATCGACCAGCGCGCTGGTGGTTTTGAGTTGCTGTTTGGCATTGGCCAGGGCGTTTTGCGCCGAGGTCAGATCGTCGCGGGCGTGGGACAGTTCTTCTTTGGAAATCGCCCCGCCAGCGGCGAGATTTTTCCGGCGGTTGTAGTTGTCCTGAGCCTTTTGCACTTCGGCCTGTTGCGCGTTGACCTGGGCTTTCATGCCATCGACGTTGCTGTACAAGCCGCGCACCTGACGCACGGTGCGGGCCAGATTGGCCTGAGCACTTTGCAGGCCGACTTCGGCGTCGTTCGGGTCGAAGTTGATCAGCACCTGGCCTTCGTGGACCAGGTCGCCATCATCGGCGCCAATGCTGACCACGGTGCCGGTGACCAGCGGCGTGATTTCAACGACGTTGCCGTTGACGTAGGCGTCGTCGGTGCTTTCGTTAAAGCGCCCGATGAATTCGTGATACGCCCAGACGCCGCCACAGGCGACAAGGACGATAACAGCCAGCACCAGCAGCATGACTTTGCGCTTGCGTGGATTGCCGGTGTCCGGGGTGTTGTCTTGAGCTTGGGTGTTTTGGGCAGTGGCCATGACAAATACCTTGAATTAGTTGTACGGCGTGGCTGGGGTGGCGTTGGCTGCGGTCATGTTTTCACTCTGGAAGCCGCCGCCCAGCGCTTGCATCAGTTGAATCGACAGATCGATCTGCTCGGCATTGAGGTTGGCCAACTGACGCTGGGCCTGGAGCAATTGCTGCTCGATGCTGAGCACGTCCAGGTAGTTGCCGATGCCGGAACCGTAACGCTGGACCACGGTGTTGTAAGAATCCCGGGCGATGTCGGTGGCGTGTTGCTGCGCACCGATCTGCCGGCCGATGTCACGCAACTGGTTGATCGTGTCGCTGACATCGCCCAGTGCTTTGACCAGGCTTTTGTTGTACTGCGCCACCGCCAGGTCGTAATCGGCGTCGCGCGCATCGAGGTTGGCGCGCAGTCGCCCGCCATCGAAGATCGGTACCGAGACAGTCGGCGCAATACTGAAGAAGCGACTGGCCGAACCGAACATCGCGTCACCCAACAGGGACTCGGCACCGGCCGAGGCCGTCAGGTTGAGGTTGGGATAGAACCGGGTTTTCGCCGAGTCGATGTCCTTGCTCGCCGCTTCTACACGCCAGCGCGCAGCGACCAGATCCGGGCGACGACCGAGCAGTTCCGCCGGCAGCACCGAAGGCACAGCCACGGCGCTCGCTTGCAGGACGTTCGGGCAGGCGATTTCATTGCCGCGATCCGGGCCTTTGCCGAGCAAAACCGCCAACGTGATTTTCGCGCTGTTCAGGCGTTTTTCCGCATCGATCAGGCTGGCTTCGGAACTGGCTTCCAGGCTTTGGGTTTGCTGGAACTGGTATTGGCTATCGATCCCGGAACTCAGGCGACGCTGGCTCAGGTCAAGCATTTGTTGGGTGCGCTTGAGGTCTTCGCTGGCCAGGTCATAGACGATGTGTGCCTGACCGAGATCGCTGTAGGCCCGGGCCACGTCGGCGGCGAGGGTCAACTGCGCAGCCTGACGGTCGACTTCGGCGGCGCGGGCCTGACCGAGTGCGGCTTCCCAGGCGTCACGCTGACCGCCCCACAGGTCGAAGTTGTAATTGAAGCCGGCGCTGACGTTGCGCACCGTCGAATAAGCCCCACCCTGCCCCAGCGGATCCTGATCCTTGGCCAGGCGCGAACGGCTGATGCCGGCGCTGGCGTCCAGCGTCGGATAGCGCGCGGCATCGGCGGCATACGCGGCGGCGCTGGCCTGATGGGCACGGGCTTCGGCGATCTGCATGTCCGGGCTGTCGTGCAGCGCTTCGCGGATCAGGCCATCGAGTTGCGGATCGCCAAGGCTGGTCCACCAGTCGCTTTTCGGCCAGGCGGCCGGCGACAGGGTCACGCCGCTGAGGGACTGGCTGGCATTGAGGCTTTTCGCATCAAGGCGTTTGCCCTGAGTGTCGAGGCCGCTGTAGTTGGCGCAGCCGGCGAGGATCATCGCCGACAGCACCAGCGTCAGGCTGCTGCGTAGGGTTTTACCGCTCATTGTGTTCACCTAACCGCTGGAGGGTGATCGGGTCACCGGCTGCCAGCAGAATTTTCTTGAGGATGTATTCCAGGGTTTTCAACTCGTCCGGAGTGACGGCGCCTGCCAGTTCATTCATCGCATCGGCGCCGATGTGCGGCAGGCGATCGGCCAATTGCTGGCCTTGCTCGGTGAGTTTGAGTTGCACCTGACGGCGATCACCTTCGCTGCGTTGGCGGGCCAGGAAGCCTTTCTGCTCCAGACGATCGAGCATGCGCGTCATCGAACCGCTGTCCAGCGACAGATGCCGGCAGAGCTCGGCCGGGGTGTCGACGCCAAATTGGGCCATGATGATCAACACCTTGAACTGCGCGGCGGTAATGCCGTGGGGTTCCATGTGGGTGTCGATGATCCGGTCCTTGAGCAGCGCAGCACGGCCAAGCAACAGGCCGAGGTGGCAGTGTTTGAATTCGTCCGGGGTGAAATGCTTCATGTGCTCACCTAATAACTGCCTAGGCAGTGAATGTATGTCGAGATGTTACTGCCTAGGCAGCGAATGTCAACGTAATAGTTAGGTTGCTTGGTAATTAGTTGACCAGTGGGCTGGGTTTTTGTGGCGCCCGCGCTGACGCCTTCGCGAGCAAGCTCGCTTGTATGGTAGGACTTGAAGGGAGGAGGAGGGACAAGGCTCGATTCTGACTGTTAGCGCAGTACAGACCGTGGGAGATTTCACCCTCCTCCTTTCACCCAAGCG